>JALDXM010000034.1:0-11052 GCA_032155085.1 Actinomycetota bacterium
CTAATCCCCCATAGCTCGGGTATCGAGCCCTCCCCTCAGGACTAGGGCTCTAGAGACCGCCGGGTGCGTCCGAATGGCGACAGGTTCGGGGGCACCGGCGGCCTGAATGGGACCGGCGCGATCCGGTTGGTTGAATAGGTCGATGCAGGACGCATCGGCTCGACCCACCCAGACGATCCGGCTGCGTCGTCTTGCGTCGCCTCTGCGGGACTTCATCGCCACCGAGAACTCGAGTGCCGTCGTCCTGTTGCTGGCGACGGTCATCGCTTTGATCTGGGCCAACTCTCCGTGGGCATCTGCATACGAGTCCTTCTGGGGCACAGAGTTGGCAATTCGCGTGGGCGGGGCCGAGCTCTCCCTCGACCTGCGGCATTGGGTGAACAATGGGCTCATGGCCTTCTTCTTCTTCGTCGTTGGCCTCGAGATCCGACGCGAGCTGGACATGGGGGAGCTCCGGGAGCGTCGGCGGGTGGCCACGTCTGTCATGGCGGCCATCGGCGGGATGGTGGTGCCAGCGGGCCTCTACCTCTTGCTCAACGCCGGAATGCCTTCGGCGGGTGGCTGGGGCATCGTCATGGGCACCGACACCGCATTTGCCCTTGCGGTGCTGGCTTTGGTGGCAGGCCAATTCACGTCGCTAGTTCGAACCTTTCTGCTCACGGTGGTGATCGTGGACGACATCATCGCCCTCACCGTCATCGCCCTGGTCTACACCGAAGAGATATCCCTGCCGGCTCTGGCCACCGCGGTCGGGCTCTATCTGGTCGTACTGGCGATGCGGCGGTCCGGTGTCCGCAACGGGTTGGCCTATCTCCTGGTTGGGGCTGCGTTCTGGCTGGCCACCCTCATCTCTGGGGTCCATGCCACAATCGCCGGCGTCCTGATGGGCCTTCTCGCGACGGCCTACCCGCCGTCGCAGAGCGAGTTGCAGCGCACCAGCGCCCACTGGCGAATGTTCCGCGAGCAGCCCACGCCGGAACTCGCCCGCACTGCCAGCCGCAGTCTCATCACGACGATCTCACCCAATGAGAGACTGCAATATCTCTTCCACCCCTGGGTCAGCTATGTCATCGTGCCGCTCTTCGCCCTCGCCAATGCGGGCGTAATCATCGATGCAGGCACTTTGAGCGACGCCCTGGGCTCACCGATCACCCTGGGTGTCATCGTCGGGCTCGTGGTGGGCAAGCCGGTGGGGATCATCGCCTTCTCCTGGCTGGCGACGCGGCGATGGCTGGGCCGCCTCCCGCTTTCGGTTCCGTGGCCGGCACTGCTCGGGATGGCGGTGGTGGCAGGCATCGGATTCACCGTCTCGCTGCTCATCGCCAGCCTCTCGTTCACGGGTACCGATCTCCAGAACGCCAAGCTCGGCGTGATGGCCGCCTCGGTCCTGGCCTCTGCCCTCGCCTGGATCGTGTTCCGGCTGGTCACGCGTCTCCCCGACAGACCCGATGTGGCGCCGACAAAACGCCCGATCGACCTCATCGACCCGGTCGACCCCGAGGTCGATCACATCCGCGGCCCTGCCGGCGCCAGGCTGACACTCGTCGAATACGGCGACTTCCAGTGTCCCTACTGCGGACGAGCGGAGACGGTGACCCGGGAGCTGGTGCGGACCTTCGGTGATGATCTCGCCTTCGTGTTCAGGCACCTGCCACTCGTCGACGTCCATGAGAGCGCCGAGCAGGCCGCCGAAGCCGCAGAGGCCGCCGGGGCCCAGGGCAAGTTCTGGGAGATGCACGACTTGCTTCTCGGCCGACAGGATGCGCTGGACCTCGACGATCTCGTTGGTTATGCCGCCGAGCTCGGATTGGACACGAGACAGTTCGCCGACGATCTGATGTCACGTCGTTTTGCCATGCGGGTAGCTCGTGACGTCGAGAGCGCCGATGGGAGCGGCGTTGCCGGAACACCCACCTTCTTCATCAACGGAAGACGGCACTACGGGGCCTATGACATCGACTCCCTGACCCAGGCTCTTCGTCTCGAAGCAGGAGCTGTCAGCCGCTGAAGCTCAGCCCACCAGAGCCTTTTCGATCATGTCGATGGCGTGGTCGAGATGATCCCGTGTCGTCCGGCGATTGAGGATGGCGAAGCGGAGGACGAGACGACCCGCGATGGTGGTCGGGGAGAGGTGCACCACCCGCTCCCGGTTGATGTCGTCGAGGGCCCGTCTGCCCAGGTCGTCGTCAGCGAAGCGGAACGCGACAACCGACAGGTCGGGGCGCCACGGGCTCTCCAGCCCCTCTATCCCGACGAGCCGGCCGTGGGCGTATTCAGCGAGGTCGAGGTATCGGTCGAGCGTGTCCCGGAACGGGGCGACGCCGTGGAGATGAAGGGGTAGCCACATCTGCAGTGCCCGGAACGGACGGGTGAGCTCGGGACCGAGGGCGGCGATGTCCCTGAGACCCGCGTGATGGTCCTCCTCACGGAGATAGGCGCCGCGGCCCTGGTTGGCATCGATGAGATGGCCTTCGTCCCGCACCAACAGTGCTCCTGCCCCGAACGGGATCGAGAGCCCCTTGTGCGGATCGACCGAAATGGAGTCGGCCTGCTCGATCCCTGACAGGGCAGACCTGCCCCGGGCGGTGAGCTGGAAGACCCCCCCATAAGCCGCATCCACGTGGAGCCAGAGACCAGTGCTCTCCGAGACGCGTGCCAGGGCGTCGATGGGATCGACGGTCCCGGTGTCCGTCGTCCCGGCCGATCCAACCACCAGGAAGGGATCCAGGCCGTCAGACCGGTCGCGCTCGACGGCCGCGGACAGGGCTTCGGGATCCATCCGCAGATCGGCGTCGATGGCGACAGCCCGAATCTGGTCCTGCCGGAACCCGGCGATACGCGCCGCCTTCTCCACCGAATGGTGGGTGTGGGGTGTGACGTAGATGACGCCTCTGGTGAACTCGTCGCCCAGCCGTGCGGTTCGGGCGGCGACAATGGCGGTGAGGTTGGCCGTCGAGCCACCCGACAGGATGAGGCCCGACGCGTTTTCGCCCAGGTCGAACAGGGAGGCCATCCAGCGGACCATCCCGTGCTCGATTGCGGTCATCCCGGGGGCCGCCCCCGATACGCCGGTGTAACGGTTGAGACTCGAGGCCAGGAACTCGCCAAGGGCCCCCGTGTACAGGCCGGAATTCGGGATGTAGGAGAGATGGCCTCCCGAGGGGTGGAAAACGCCCGACCGCCCTGCGTCCTCGATGTCGGCGAGGATCGACTCCAGGCTGCGGCCGGTCTCGGCGGGCGGGTGCATCAACCGGGAGGCGAGGCCATCGTCCAGGTCCACACCGGATGCAGGCATGGTGTCGGCCCGGTCCATCCAGTCCTGGATTACGGCGAGCACAGTTTCGGCGAGCGCGGCCCGCTCTTCTCGCCCCGGCTCGAGTTCTCCCGGCATGTGGTCAAGGTAGCCCTGTGTGCGCGGCTCCGCCGCAAATCCTGACAGCCTTCGCGCAGCCCCGGATCGGTCGATACGATCAGGTCATCTACATGGTGCACACCATCTGATGTCGGGCTTCCTGTTTCCCCGCACCCCGAGCGGCCGCTCCTCACTGATCCCCCCGCCCCCGTGGCATTACTCGGGTGAGATGCTGAGCGTCGAATATCGAACTGACCCGGCCAGGGTGGCCGAACTGCTCCCGGAGGGCCTCGAGCCGGCGGTGGATGACCCTGGTGCTGTGGCCCTGATCTGGGCCGACTGGCAGAGCTGCGGTGACACCTTCGAGGAGCTTCTCGACCCGGTGCGGTCGCAGTACAAGGAGTGTTTCGCAGTCGTCCGGTGCTCCTGGGGCGGTGAAACGTTCAGCCGGTGTGTCTTCATCTGGGTGGACAAGGACTTTGCCCTGGTGCGGGGATACCACCAGGGATATCCCAAGAAGATGGGGAGCATCTGGATGACCCGTCCGGTGACGGTCGGCAGCGCCGGGCCGCGTCTCGAGCGCGGGGGGAGGTTCGGAGCGACGCTGGCTGCGGCCGACCGGAGGCTGGCCCAGGCAGTGGTCACTCTCGATTCGCCGGCCCCTGCCCCGGGCTTTGTGAACGGGCACCCCATGTTGCACAACAGATGGTGGCCGGCCATCGAGTCCGACGGCTCTGAGGCACTCGACGAGCTGGTGACGATGCGCGGCTACGACGGAGAGGTGGCCGAGGTGTGGGCCGGGTCGGCCGAGCTCGAGCTGTACACCTCGCCGGGCGAAGAGCTCTCCTTGCTTGCGCCCGAAGAGATGATCGGTGGCTATTACCACCGGGTGGGTGTCTCCTGGAAGGGCGGCACGACATTGCGACGTAACCTGCCAGTGGAGGTGGAAACGCCATGACAGCGATCCTCGAAGAGTTGAAGGAACGGGGCAAGACGGGCCTCTACATCGGTGGTGACTGGTTCTCGGGCAACGGCGAGCTGCCCGTCGTCGACCCGGCCACCGAAGATGTCCTGGGGGACGTGGGCTTGGCCGAGGCGAGCCACGCCGCCGACGCGGTGGAAGCCGCGGCTGCCGCGCTCGGTCCCTGGTCGGCGACACCGCCCCGAGACCGGGCCGAGATCCTGCGTCGGACCTTCGAGGCGATGCGGGCCCGGGAGGAGGACCTGGCCGAGCTGATCGTGCTCGAGAACGGCAAAGCCTTCCCCGATGCCCTCGGAGAGGTGCGTTACGCGGCGGAATTCTTCCGCTGGTTCTCCGAGGAGACCTCCCGGATCGGGGGAGAGGTCAGGCTGGCGCCTGCCGGTGACAAGCGGATCATGACCGTCCTCCAGCCGGTCGGGGTGAGCGTCCTCATCACACCCTGGAACTTCCCAGCAGCGATGGCGACGCGCAAGATCGGGCCTGCACTTGCCGCCGGTTGCACGGCCATCCTCAAGCCCGCCTCGGACACCCCTCTCACCGCTCTGGCCGTGGTCCACCTGATGGAAGAGGCGGGTCTGCCGCCGGGCGTGGTGAACGTCGTCGTGGCCAAGGGGTCATCCGGTGTCATCGAGCAGATGCTCCATGACCCGCGAGTGAGAAAGCTCTCCTTCACCGGTTCCACCGAGGTGGGTCAGACGCTCCTCAAGGTGGCCGCTGACCAGGTCCTCAACGTCTCGATGGAACTGGGAGGCAACGCTCCGTTCGTCGTGTTCGATGACGCCGACCTCGAGTCCGCCCTCGAGGGGGCGATGGTGGCCAAGATGCGCAACGCCGGCGAGGCGTGCACCGCGGCGAACCGGTTCCTCGTCCATTCCGCGGTCGCCGACAAGTTCACCAGCATGCTGGCCGGTGCCATGGGGGCGATGAAGCTCGGCCCCGGGATCGACCGGAGCAATCAGGTCGGGCCGATGATCAACGAGCGGTCCCGCGACGACATCGCGCGAATGGTCCAGTCAGCCGTCGACTCGGGCGCCAGCGTTGCGGTCGGTGCCTCGGTGCCAGATCGGAAGGGTTACTTCTACGAGCCGACGGTGCTCACCGATGTGTCACGGGACGCCGACATCCTCGATCAGGAGATCTTCGGGCCGGTGGCCCCGATCGTGACCTTCGAGAGCGAGGAGGAGGCGATCGCCATGGCCAACGACACCGTGCACGGCCTGATCTCCTATGTGTACACCCAGGACCTGTCGCGCGGGCTTCGCATCGCAGAGGCGATCGAGTCGGGGATGGTCGGGCTGAACCGGGGATTGGTCTCCGACCCGGCGGCGCCGTTCGGCGGGGTCAAGCAGTCCGGGATCGGGCGCGAAGGCAGCCACGAGGGCATCGAGGAGTTCCTCGAGACCAAATACATCGCCACCAGCTGGTAGCTAGCGACAGATCACTAGCTGGTCGTTCCCTCCTTGACCTGGACGGTCTTGAGGTCGGAGTGGAAGTCGAGGGCGTAGTCGCCGCCCTCGCGGCCGATGCCTGAGATGCCGACACCCCCAAAGGGCGCGGTGAGGTCGCGGACCAGGTAGGTGTTGACCCAGATCGTCCCGGCCCGGATCCGGCGCCCCACTCGCTCGGCGCGCTCCTCGCTGCCGGTGAAGACGATCCCAGACAACCCGTAGGCGGTCGAGTTGGCCAAAGTGACCGCCTCCTCCTCATCGACGAATGTCTGATAGGTGAGGACGGGGCCGAAGACCTCCCGTTGCACGATCTCGGAGTCGTTGTCCACTGGCTCGATCAGGGTCGGCTCATACCAGAGACCGTCCTGCTTCCATCGCTCGCCGCCTCTGAGCACCCGGTCGCCATGACGGCGGGCCCTCTCTACGAAGCCTTCGACCCGGGCCAGGTGGTCGGGGTGGATCAGCGGGCTGACAGTGGTCCTCGGATCCCGGCTGTCACCGAGAACGTGGGCATCCGTGTGCTGGTTGAACAACTCCAGGAACTCTGACGAGACGCCCTCCTCGACGATGAGCCGTGTCCCGGCGAGGCAGGTCTGGCCTGCGTCGTCGTACTGGCCGGCGGCCCGCTGGGCCGCAGCATCGAGATCCGAGTCGGCGAAGACCAGGAGTGGCCCTTTCCCGCCGAGCTCGGCGGTGAAGGGGACGATGTTCCTCGCTGCCGACTCACCGATGTGCCTCGCCGTCTCGGGTGAGCCGGTGAACGAGATGCGGCGGACCCGGCGGTCGGACACCAGGGCTGCCCCGACCTCCTCTCCGATTCCCTGGACGACGTTGAGGACACCGGCGGGCAAACCGGCCTCCTCCGCAAGATCGGCCAGCAGCGATGCCGAGAGAGGCGCCCATTCCGCCGGCTTCAGGATGACGGTGTTGCCCGCGGCGAGAGCAGGGGCGAGCTTCCAGGTGGAGAGGAGCCATGGGGCGTTCCATGGAGTGATGATCACCGTCGGGCCGGCCGGCATGCGCTCCACGTGGTTTTCGGTCCCCTTCGATGACCAGCGGCGCCCCTGATATGCGACAGCAAGCTCTGCGTAATTGCGGAAGTTCTCGGCGCCCCGGTGGATCACCCTCGCCTCGAGGCTCTCCAGCAGCATCGCCATGTCGACACACTCGACCGGGGCGATCATCGCGATGTTCTCGTCGATCAGGTCGGCGAGGCGCGACAAGGGCTCGGCTCGCTCCTTGGGAGCCTGAGAGGCCCACGCCGGGAATGCATCCAACGCCGCGGTCACGGCCAGATCGGCGGTGAGCGCGTCGCCACGCGCCACCTCGGCCAGGAGCCACTCCCAGTCCAGTGGGGAGCGCACCTCGAAGCTCTCGTCCGATCGGACGCGTTTGCCGCCTATGTAATGGTCGGGAGAAACGGCGGTGTCGGATATCTCGGCTCGTGCTGATGGCATGGGCTCCTTTCAAGGATATGCCCGCCGCGAGTCAGGGCCCTTCCCCACGGCGCCCGGACCTACGATTCGTCTCCTGCCACCAAGCGACCGAGGAGGATCCATGGGTGAGATCGTTGGCGCCGGGCTGATCAGCCATGCCCCGACCATCATGTTCGACGAGGCCGCCCGCCGCGAGATCAACGATGGCAAGGAGATCAGCCTGGTACCCGGTCTGGTCCGTCTTCGCAACGAGGTGTTCGCACGGTTGCGGCCGGACACGATCGTCATCATCGACTCACACTGGGAAACGACCGTCGAGCACGTGCTGGCCGCACAGGCCAGAAGGCACGGGACGTTCACCTCGTCCGAGTTGCCTCGGGGCATGGCCCAGATCCCGTATGACTTCCCGGGTGACCCCGAACTCGCCAAGCTCGCCGCGTTGCTGGGTGAGGAGCTGGGGACTCCCACCCACGCCTCCGAAGACGACCATCTTCCTGTCTACTACGCCACCGTCAACCTCCTCCACTACCTCCGTGACGACGAGAACGTCGTGTCGGTGTCACTGGTCCAGACGGGGGAGACCGATGACTTCATGACCATGGGGGAGGCGATCGGCGAAGCAGTCGCCAGGCTCGATCGCCGGGCCGTGGTGCTGGCATCAGGCGGGATGAGCCACCAGTTCTGGCCCCTCAAGGAGATCAGCAAGCACGAGGCCTCAGACCCGGTTCACATCTTCACCCCCGAGGCGAGGGCCGCCGACGAGGAGCGACTCGAGTGGATGAAGGCGGGTGACCACGCCCGGATCGTCGACACCATGGATGAGTACTTCGAGCACATGCCGGAGGGGGACTTCGGCCATTACTTGATGATGCTCGGGGCGATCGGTGGCCGTGCCTGCACCGCCACCGGAGAGCTGTTCTCCGACTACGAGAACGCAACAGGGACCGGTCAGGTCCATGTGTGGTTCGAGCGACCGCCGGGCGGGTGGGCGGGCTGATGTCACCGGGATGGGTGGGCTGATGTCACCGGGGTGGGCGGAGTAGCTGACACCACGACGGGAGCGCCGCGTGGCACAATCGAAGGTGCCGTGAGCGAGCCGATCCCCGCGAAAACCAGCCAACCCATCCGCCCGGACCTGGCAGGAGATCTGGCCCATCTGGCCACGTCGCTCGAGGCGTTGTCGCTGGAAAATGGAGGGGAGGACACCCGACTGGCGGCCCGGCGGGACTGGATCGTCCGCACCATCCGCCAGTACCTGATCCCCCGGATCGAAGAGCCGGCCTCCCCGTTGATCGTCGTGTTCGCCGGGCCCACCGGGGCGGGCAAGTCCACCCTGCTCAACTCCATCACCGGTCAGGGCCATTCGCTGGCCGGACCGCTCCGGCCCACAACCAAGGAGCCTGTCGTCCTGTCGTCGGAGGAGAGGGCAGCGGACTATCGCCACATTGGCGGGGTGGACTGTGACGTGGTCACGGGGCGGGCACCGATTCTCGATGAGCTGATCCTCGTCGACACACCCGATATCGACAGCACGTCACTCGATCACAGGGAGATGGCGGAAACGATGATCGACAACGCCGACGTGATCATCTACGTCAGCTCAGCGTTGCGCTATTCCGACCTCGTCCCGTGGGAGGTCTTGAGAAGGGCGCAGTCGAGAGGCGTCCCGGTCATCCAGGTCCTCAACAGGATCAGGGCATCTTCCCGCGGAGTGCTCGCCGATTACACGTCGATGCTCCGGGCCGGAGGTCTCGAGGCTGACGTAGTGGCTGTGCAAGAGCATCACGTGGATCCAGGCGCCCAGGCCATTGCTTCGCCCGCCATCCAGGAGCTGCGTGACCGGCTGGCCGCGGTCATCGAGGAACGGCGCGTCGGTGCTGCCGATGTGGTCCGGTCGGTGTTCGATATCGCTCTCGAGCAGACCCGGGAAGTGATCGACGTCGCCGCCTCGTCCGTGGAGCATGACCTCCTCCGTCGGTCCGACGTGCGCCAGCTCCTCGGTGTCGACCTCGCCCGGATTGGCGCACGCCGCGAGGCGGGCCGCGGACCGGGCCTCGACCTGAGGCCGCTGGCCGAGCTCGGGACACGTCGCTTCCGGGCGAAGCGAGTGATCCGGCGCCGGGCACCGCTGCCGGCAGAGGTGTCCCGTGCCATCGAGGTGTTCGACGAGGCCCTCATCGCTGCTGTCGACTCCGACCTCCGCTACCAGATCCACGCCGGCGACCTCGTCCGGGGCGATGCGCGCAGGCAGCTTCTCTCTGACACACATCTGGCCACGAGGGGAGCTGTGGGCGGATGGCGCTCGGACCTTCTCGTGCTTCCCTCCGTGGCGGCTTCGATCGATCCACCCCTGGTCTCCCTGATCCTCGGTGCTTCGAGTCTCGACGCGCCGGACCCGGCACTCACCGAGGTAGCCCGGCTGCTCGCCCCTGACATCGATCTACCAGGCGAATCCGCGTTTGCCGCCGGAATGCTGACCGAGCGTCTCGAGCAGGTCTACGGAGCCGCCGAGAACCGGGTCAACAGCCGGCTGTCGGGCGCCGCGGCCACGAGACGCTCCATCGAGCGTGTGAAGGCCCATCGGTGGGCGGTGATCGCCAGGTCGTCCTTCGCCAATGCATGACGCCCTCGTTGGACTTCTCGACAAAGCCGATGCCGCAGTAGCCCACTCGGCAGGCGTCCTCGAGCCCGCGATCGTGGAGGCCTTGGCTGTCCGCGCCGGAGACACCCGCGCCCGGCTGTCTTACCCGGAGTCCGTGGTTGTTGCCGCGCTGGCCGGCGGCACCGGATCGGGCAAGTCGAGCCTCTTGAATGCCGTGGCTGGGGAGGACGTGTCGCTGACGGGAGCTATCCGCCCGATGACGTCGGAACCCCTTGCTCTGGTCCCCGGTGCTCTCGCCGGGGAGCTCAGCGGGTATCTCGATCAGCTCGAGATCACCGATCGTGTCCCCCACCAGGGCCCCGAGTGGCTATGCCTCATCGACCTCCCCGACAACGACAGCATCGAGGTGTCGCACCGTCACACCGTGGACGCGTTGCTTCCCAGGGTGGACATCGTGGCCTGGGTGACCGACCCTGAGAAGTACCGGGATGCCTCGCTCCACCACGGTTATGTGCGCCCGCTCGCCGCCTACCAGGACCAGTTCCTGTTCGTCCTCAATCAGATCGACCGGCTGGCCGAGGACGACATTCCCTCGGTTTCCGCGGACTTCCGGGAGGCGCTCGAGCAGGACGGGGTGTCCGATCCCGAGATAGTGCTGATGGCGGCCGACCCCGCCGCGGGCCCACCGGTCGGAGTCGAGGACTTCATCGACTCGCTCGATGCGGCCCTCGATCGTCGTCAGGCAGTGCACCGGAAAGCCCTGGCCGATTTGGCGGGAGTCGCTGCCGAGATGGTCCGCGCCTCCTCCGGGGCCCGCGCCGTCGATTTCGAGGGCGCCTGGGCCGATCAGGTCTCCTCGGCGGTGGCGTTGGCGCGAGAGGGAAAGGCAGCGGGGGGTGCCCACGACCTCGCCGAGTACATCTCGCGGTTGGCGTCCGAGATGGGTGGTGAGACCGAGAACCGCCTCCTCGAGCTTGCCGTCGACGCCCACAACGACTTTCTGCTTTGCGTGGCATCGGGCATTCCCGCCCCCCAGAGCCGGTCATGGTTGCGCAAGCGCAGACGGGGCGGCCGGGAGGTGGACCGGATGGACCCCGATGCGCTGACGGCCGTTGTGGACACGGAGATAGGCGACCGGGTGCGCTCCCTCTTGGTGCAGCGGGGGCGGGCCCACGCCGCCACCGTCGCCCTTGCCGTTGCGCCGCCCGCCCGGTTCTCGGGGGTCGCCCAAC
>JALDXM010000035.1:0-11051 GCA_032155085.1 Actinomycetota bacterium
GGTGGGATGCTCGAGAAGCCGGTCCGGCCGATTTCGAGGACGTCGACGCGGTGGTCCACCTGGCCGCGCTGTCAAACGACCCACTCGGTGATCTCGATCCGAGCCTCACCTACGCGATCAACCACGACGGGACTGTCCGCGTGGCGGAAGCCGCACGAGAGGCCGGGGTGCGCAGATTCGTGTTCGCTTCGTCGTGTTCCCTCTATGGAGCCTCCGAGACCGAAGGCTTGCTCGACGAATCGGCGTCGATGACACCACTGACGCCGTACGCCGAGACCAAGGTGACGGCCGAGGCGGCGCTGGCCAAGCTCGCCGATGACGATTTCTCACCCACTTACATGCGCAACGCCACCGTCTACGGCCCGTCCTCCGCACTTCGTCTCGACATAGTCGTCAATGACCTGTGCGCCACCGCTGCTGCCACCGGTCGCATCCTGCTCAAGTCGGACGGCAGCGCATGGCGGCCCCAGGTTCACGTGGAGGATGTGGCTCGATCGGTCAGGGCCGTTCTCGAGGCGCCCATCGAGACGATCCACGATCAAGCATTCAATGTGGGCAGGTCGGAGGACAACCTCACGATCAAAGAGATCGCCGAGCTCGTGTCTGAAGGAATACCGGGTGGAGCGCCAATCGATTACGCCGACGACGCAGGGACCGACCCGCGAAGCTACCGGGTCGACTTCGGCAAGATCGCGACACTCGTCCCAGGTTTCCAACCGAGATGGACACTCGCCGATGGGATCCGGCAGCTGCTGGAGGTGTTCGCGGCAGATGGGATGTCTGTCGAGGACTTTGGCCGCTACCGGCGTCTGGCGGAGATCAAGCGACTAATGGCCGAGGGCGAGCTCGAGGAGTCTCTCGCCTGGGCAGGTTCTGGTCAGCCTCGGGCCTGATCAGGGCCTGGTTGCGTCGCCCCGCCACACCTGCCAGGGCGCCGCGCCCGCTTCATGGATCTCGTCCAGCATCTGCTTCTCCTTGAACGTGTCCATGCAGGCCCAGAATCCGTCGTGCACGTAGGCCCCGAGCCGCGACTCCTCGATCATGCGTCCGAAGGGCTCCTCGACCAGCTCCTCCCCTTCACGCATGAACTCGAAGACCTTGTTCTGCATGACGAAGAAACCCCCGTTGATCCTTGTGTCCTCGGCTCGCGCGCTTCGGATACCCGCGACCCGGCCGTCGTCCTCGATGTCCACCGTGTGGAAGGAGACGTTGGGCTTGACGGCGAGGAACGACGCGATGTGGTTCTGGCTCTGGCCGAACTCGATCATCGCGTTGAGATCGAGATCGGTGAGCCCGTCGGTGTAGTTGGCCAGGAACCAATCCTCATCCTCCAGTAAATGCCTGACCGCCATCAGGCGCTCACCCACCGATGACTTGAGCCCCGTGTCGACGAAAGTGATTCGCCAGTCGGAAATGTCCGAGTTGAGCAGAGTGACGTCGCGGCCTCCGTTGCTCATGATGAAGTCGTTCGACTCGTACTCGCTGTAGTTCAGGAAGTAGTTCTTGATTGCTGTGGCCTGGTGGCCGAGGGCGAGAATGAAGTCCTTGTGCCCGAAGTGGGCGTAGTACTTCATGACGTGCCAGATGATGGGCCTGTTGCCGATCTTGACCAGTGGCTTGGGCACGTTCTCGTCGTGTTCCCGCAGCCTCATGCCCAGGCCGCCGCAGAAGAGCACGACCTTCATCGCGCCACCGCCGCCGACATCGAGTCGGTGAGCCAGGTCTCGCCTCGGAACTCCTCGTATTGCTCAGCCCGCAGTCGGTCGGCTAGCCGGCCTTCGGGCAACACGACGTCGCTGTAGCGGAGAGGCTGATCTTTGGCTACGTCCGTCACCAGTCGACAGCCTTCGACAAGCCCTTCCGGCAGATAACGCTCGGTGGACATCTCATCTGCGTTGACCGCCTCTCCGTAGGTCATGTACATGCCGTAGTCGTCGAGGATCTCGCCCGCCTTGAGGTCCCTCTTGGCCACCGCACCTACCTCGACGACCGGTCCTCCGATGGGTCGTGCGACCTCATCTCTGAACAACACGACACGGGCAATGGAGTTGTGGACCTCGAAATGCACCAGGTGATACGGGGTGAAGAAGGAGTAGAGGGGCCCGTCGCCCATCTTGTACAGCTTGAGGTAGTGCTGCTGCTTGGGGTCAGTGTGCTCAGCCAGCACGAAGACCTTCGTGTGTGGCGTCCCCACCAGGTAGTCGACGATGCCACCGAGCTCGCGAAGCTCGTCGATGTCGTAGAGCTCCCCGACCGTCATCACGTCGCCGTGGTATTCCTGGCCCCGGGACATCCCGCGAGACCGCACCTGAAAGCCGGTCGCATTCGCAACGATCGACTGCTCGAAGCTGATCTTCGTCCCGTCCGCGAAGCTCGTGACCATCGACGGGTTCTGGCCCCACTGCTCGGCGAAGCCTTGCTGGGTAGTCGGGTTCCGGTATGGATCCTGCAGGCCCTTGATGTTTCCGACGACTCGCGGAATCAGTCCCAACCCGACGACCCATCTCACCAAATCCATCTGGGCGCCGGGCTCGTCTCCATCGCACGCCGAGAGGATTCGCCCCGCTCGGTCGGCGTATCTACGCATGATCGGCCCGATGGTCCCGTCCAACTCGGCATTCATCAGGACCACGTCCTTGTCGTGGTCGAACGATTCGAGGGCGATGCGTGCCCCGAACTCCACCGATCCGGTCACGTCGACGACGACGTCGATGTTCTCGGATCGGGCGATCAGGTAGGCGTCATCGGTGACAACCGGCCGCCCGGCCATGATCGCATCTTCCATCGCTCCCTGATCGCCGGCTTCGACTACGTCAGGTCGCCCGGCGTAGCCATAGACCTGGGCCGCCCGTGCCGGAGCACGATTGAAGATCGCGCTGATCTCCATGCCGGGGACACTGTTTGTCACCTGGTTGGTCAGGCCCTGAGCCATGAAACCGGCGCCGATCAAACCCACCCGGATCGGGCTAGAGGAGCCCTCCCTCTTCTTCAGTGCCTCATCGACGAGAATCATCTTCCCCAGCCCTCGTTTCGTGTCGTTGCCTTCGTCACTGAGCCATCCTGGCTTCTAGCTCGTCCCGGATCTCCTCGAACTTCTGCCAGTTCTGATCCTTTTCCGACATCACCGAGACGGGGAGCGGCCAGCGGAGATCCAGCCGCGGGTCGTCGTATTTGAGCCCGCCCTCGGTTCCTGGCGTGTAGAACTCCCCGACTTGATAGCTGGTCTCGGTCCGGTCTCGAAGTGTCTGGTAACCGTGGGCGAACCTCTCTGGCACATAGAGGGCCGTGTGGTTGTCCTCGTCCAGCTCCACGGCGAAATGCTCCAAGTAGGTGGGGCTCTCCGGTCGAAGGTCGACGATGATGTCGAGAATCGCCCCTCGGGTGCATCGAACCAGCTTCGACTCGGCGGCGGGCGGGTACTGGAAATGCATCCCCCGCAGCGTGCCCTTGGTCACGTTGAAGGCGATGTTTCCCTGTGCGATCACCGGATTGAGACCGTGCTCTTCGAACTCGTTCTGGCAGAAGGCACGGGCGAAGAATCCCCGCTCGTCCTCCAGCATCTCGAGCTCGATCACATAAGCTCCGGCCAAGCTGGTCTCTTTGAAGATCATCGGACTAATTCCTCTCCTCGTCTGTCGTTGTCGCCAGAAGTGGCGAATGCTCTGAGTAGTCGCGGCCTGAGGGCCATCAGTGGCCCTTCTTTCCGCCCAGCATGGCCATCGGCGTGCGGGCGAGGATCCCGAGGTCGTAGAGGAACCCGACCTGCTCGAGGTATGCGAGGTCGATCTCCGTGTGCTCGAGCATCAGGTCCCCGTTGTGATCGGAGATCTGCCAGGGCCCGGTGACTCCCGGCTTCACGATGTGGCGATGGTGTTGCCATGGCTCGTAGCGACGGACGATCTCGGTCAACTCGGGCCGCGGCCCCACCATGCTCATGTCTCCCTTGACCACATTCAGAAATTGCGGAAGCTCGTCCAGCCTCGTTGCCCGCAAGATTCGCCCCACGCTCGTGACCCGGGGGTCGCCATGTGACTTGTGGATGATTCTTCGCTCTGGGCCGATGTAGTCGACTTGGGAGGTGCGACGGTCAGGAATCATGCTCCGGAGCTTGTAGAAACGGAACACACGCCCGTTCAAGCCAACCCGCTCTTGGCTGTAAAAGACGGGGCGGCCCATGGTCACCAGGATGGCGAGCGCTGAGACGGCGATGACCGGGCTAGACAGGATGAGCAGGACGAGCCCGATCACACGGTCGAGCACCGGCTTGACGAGATTCGGATATACGCCGGCCGGCGTCGACGGAACGCTGAAGCTCCAGGTTCCGTCCGCAGACACGACGGCTGCGACTGCCCCACCCTTACGAGCCCTCAAGCTCTTGTCTCCCCCGAAATTCGAACGGTTAGCCCCAGGGACCCCAGCTGTCCCACCGAGAAGTGTACCCAGCACCGGGAGTAGTGAAAAGGGGCGGAACGCGAGGTTCGAGAAAAGTTCATCTGGCAGGACTGTGCGCTCCCGATAAGAATGATTGCCTGCCAGGCTTGTCCTGGTGACGAAGGTGGGGTGTACGGCTTGGGGGGTAAGCACGTGTCTTGGGGGATTTCGATGATCCTGACGGCGTCGTCTGTGGGCAGACGCGATCGCGGGGAGCCCTGCCGATGAGGCAGGTCGCCCAGAACTACAAGACCGGTGAGGTCAAGCTGGTGGAGGTGCCCGTCCCGGCCAATCGGCCTGGCGGGGTGATCGTGCGCAGCGAGTACTCACTGGTCTCCGCCGGCACGGAGTTGATGAAGATCGCCGAGAGCAAGATGTCCCTTCTTGGAAAAGCCAAGGCCCGGCCGGACCAGGTGAGAAAGGTGCTCGATTCGGTCTCCCAACAAGGGGTCAGCGCCACCTACCGCAAGGTCATGAATCGCCTCGACTCGTACACACCTCTCGGGTATTCGCTGTCGGGCACCGTTGTCGAGTCCACGGTGGCCGAGCTGCCGGTGGGTAGTCGGGTCGCCTGTGGTGGCAACGAGTACGCCCTGCATGCCGAGTTCAACTACGTGCCACGGAACCTGGTGGCCCTCGTCCCAGACGGGGTCAAGGCCGAGCATGCTGCCTTCGCCACGGTGGGTGCCATCGCCATGCAGGCCTTCCGGCGCTCCGAGGCGACCATCGGCGAGACGGTCTGTGTCATCGGCCTCGGTCTCATCGGCCAGCTCCTGGTGCAGATCGCCGATGCAGCCGGAGTCAATGTTGTCGGCCTGGACCCGTCCGAGGAGCGATGCTCTCTCGCTGAGCGATCGGGTGCCCGCGCCGCCGGTGCGCCAGATGGGCCGTCGGCCGCACGGGTGCGAGAGAGGCTGCACGAGCTCACCGATGGTCATGGTGCCGATGTCGTCTTCCTCGCCGCCGCCACCAGTTCCGACCAGCCAGTGAATACCGCGGTGGACGTGGCTCGGGACAGGGCTCGGGTCGTAGACGTGGGCAAGCTGCCGCTCGACCTCCCCTGGAAGCCCTACTACGAGAAGGAGATCGATGTCCGATTCTCCAGGTCCTACGGCCCAGGGAGGTACGACCCGACATACGAGGAGGACGGGGTCGACTATCCGATCGGATATGTGAGATGGACCGAGCAGCGCAACATGAAGTCCTTCCTCGACCTGGTCGCCGCCGGCAAGATCCAGCTCGAGGCGCTGGTCGACGAGGTCATACCTTTCGAAGATTCTGTTCAGGCCTACGAACGGCTCCTCGCCGGTGAGTCCCGAGCAATCGGAAGCCTGTTCGCCTACTCGCAGGAGACGGCGGTCGAGCGGGTCATCGACCTCGGCCAACCACGGGGAGTGGCGTCCGGGACGGGAGTCATCGGCCTCGGGGTGATCGGCAGTGGCAACTACGCCAGCACGATGTTGTTGCCACACCTGGCCTCCAATCGGGCCGTGCATCTCTCGGTTGTGGCGACAGCCACTGCCCTGTCCGGTGCCACTGCACAGGAGAGGTTCGGATTCGACCGGATCACCTCGGATTATTTGACGCTGCTCGATGACGACGAAGTCGACGCGGTGGTGATTGCCACACGTCACGACCTTCATGCCGAGATGGTGTCGCGCTTCATCGAGGCCGGAAAGGCGGTGTTCGTGGAGAAGCCTCTCGCCAGGAGCACAGCCGAGCTCGACGAGCTCATCGAGTCGATCAGGTCGTCGGGGAATCGGCGACTGATGGTCGGCTTCAACCGCAGATTCGCCCCACTACTGGGTCAGCTCAGGGCCGCCTGGGGAGAGGGTCAGGGCGAGCAGCATCTCCAATACGTGGTGAACGCCGGCCCGCTCGACAGCGACAGCTGGTATCGAGACAGGTCGCGTTATGGCTCTCGCTTCGAGGGCGAGGGTGGCCATTTCATCGATGTCTTCTCGTGGTGGTTGGGAGAAGACCCGATCGAGGTGAGCGGTGTCTCGTCTCCTGGCGACGTCGACGACCTCGAGTTGACCCTGCGTTTCCCTGGAGGCTCGGTTGGGCACATCTCCTACCTGACGAGGGGGAACCGCAGCTACCCGAAGGAGACGTTCTTCGCGTCGGGAGAGTCGAGGACCGCCCGTCTCGACAACTTCAAGGAAGCATCCATATGGTCGGAGCGCGGCAAGACCGTGCATCGCTCCAGAGGCAAGGTGGACAAGGGCCAGGCTGCCCAAGTGGATGCGTTCGTGGAGGCGGTCAGGACGGGCTCGGATATGCCTATCGCCGTCGAGTCATTGGTGAGCACCACCGAGGCCACCCTGTTGGCACAGGCGAGCGCGCTATCGGGGCGGGCCGAGCCGATCCGGCGGCCTTCCGGAGCTTGAACCTCAGCTGGTACTTTCACCGCCTGGCGGCCATGGGCCCGGGCGAGATCGTCAGCCGGGCAAGAGACTCGGTGGTGAAAGGTGTCACTGGTCTCCAGGAAGGCAGCCTGAGGGAGGCCGGTGCCAGGAGGGCCCAGGGCGTGTTCGCTACGCCGCTGCGTCAGTCGATCGCGGCTCCCTCGCCCGCCGCGATCGCCGATCTCGCAGCCGGTGCAGAGTCGTTGTCGAGCGGTCGAATCGAAGTGTTCGGCGTCGAGCGGACCGACATGGGAGCCGACCCCGACTGGTTCCTCGACCCCAAGACCGGGTTGAGCGCCCCGTCGGATCGGTCCGCCTTTCGCATCGATCAGCGGGGATGGCCGGGCAGCCTGAAGCACGTCTGGGAGCCGTCACGTCATCAGCACCTCACAGTGTTGGCCGCAGCGGCCCGGATGAACGGGGACTCCGAGACTGCCACCTTGCTCATGGCTCAGCTGGAGAGCTGGTGGAAAGCGAATCCGCCATTTCGGGGCATCCATTGGACCAGTGGCATAGAGATCGGGATGCGTTTGCTCTCCTGGGTTTGGATCAGACGCCTGCTCGACCATGACGAGCGCGCCCCTGTCTGGTTCGAGGAGAACCCGCGCTTCCTCGACCAGTTGTATGCCCATCAGCTCTGGCTGGACCGATTGCCGAGCCATGGCAGCTCAGCCAACAATCACGTCGTCGCTGAGTGGGCCGGCCAGTTCGCCGCGGCCTGTGCCTTTCCGATCTTCCCTGAGTCGTCACGGTGGAGGGAGCGGGCTGGTCGTGGCCTGGTGGCGGAGGCCAATCGTCAGATCGATTCCGACGGCGTGCACCGTGAGCTGGCCACCGACTATCACGGCTTCGTAGCTGAGCTGTTCATGCTGGCCGGCCTCGAAGGCGAGGCGGCCGGCACCGGGTTGGGGACCGAGTACTGGGTGCGAGTGCGCTCCATGTTCGACGTAATTGCCGCGATGCTCGACGTCACCGGGAGACCGCCCCGCCAGGGAGACTCGGACGATGCCATTGCCTTGTTGACCGACGGGCCGAGCTTCGACAGGTGGGCTTCCCTACTAGAGACCGGGTCCTCGCTGTTCGGTCGGCGCGACTGGTGGCCTGCATCTCAAGCGGTGGGCGACGTCCGGAGCACCGTGCTCGACACTTTCGCCTCGCTCGGCCCGTTGCCGGGGGAGCGGCCGGTCGAACGCCCGATCGTCTTGGCGGAGTCCGGAATGACCATCCTGCGGGCACGGATGGGC
The DNA here is from genome assembly GCA_032155085.1 of Actinomycetota bacterium. Classification (GTDB taxonomy): domain Bacteria; phylum Actinomycetota; class Acidimicrobiia; order Spongiisociales; family ZC4RG35; genus JARDZU01. Next base: position 8,084 of record JALDXM010000035.1, read on the forward strand.
GGAACCGCTGAGCTGTGGTGCCGGTGTGACGGGGGCCCGCTCGGATACATGTCCACAGCAGCCCATGGGCACGACGACGCCCTTTCCATCGAGCTGCGCCATGACGGCGTGGACGTTCTGGCCGATCCCGGCACCTACTGCTATCAGCTCGAGCCTGCCTGGAGGTCGTACTTCCGGTCGATACGCGCCCACAACACCCTCCAAATGGCCAAGGCTCGCCACGCTCGCCAGACGGGCTCATTCATTTGGTCCGCTTCTGAGACCTCGGGCGCGGCCCTGCTCGATACCGGGGGGCGTTGGACTGGTGATTGCACCCGTCCCCATGTTGATGGAGGGGAGATAGTTCACACGAGGACCGTGACACTCGACACTCACGGTCTCTCGGTCGAGGACATGGTCGACCGGCCGACCCGAGCCGTCATGCGATTCCATCTCGGCCCGTCCGTCGAGTGCATGCTGGAAGGCCACGTGGCCCAACTCACCTGGCCCTCACCCGGTGGAGGCCTGCAAAGGGCCGATATGGAGCTCACTGATGGGATGACCTGGCGGGTCGTCCACGGGGACACCGACGAGATCCTCGGGTGGTACTCCCCCAGCTTTGACGTGCGAGTCCCCTCTTTCACCCTCGAGGGCGAGGGGGAGATCGGACCCGGTCGCGTCCTCAAGACCGAGATGGTGTTCCAGGCGCCACACCTAGCCCCGGTACCTAGGCCATGATCCTGGTAATGAGGTGGGTTTCACCGTTTCTCTTGGCGGCCGTGCTGGGGGGCACGGGAACCGGCGGAGCGCTGGTGGAGAACGAGGGCGTTGTCCACCAAGGCCCAATCGCGGTCGTGGTCCTTGGCGAGGCACGACAGGTGCCGATGAGGCTGATCCCGTTGGGTGCGGACTGGGACCAGATCATCGCGCCTGAGCCCGCCGGCACGACCTTCGTCGTGGAGTCAGGGGTGCACTTCGGTCAGACGGCCGACCTGAAGGACGGCGATGTGTTGATCGGCCGTCCCGGTGCGGTCATGGATGGTGAGGGCGTCACCGAGTGGGCCGTCGAGCCGAACGAAGCCAACAATGTCACCATCGAGGGCCTGGAGATCCGCAATTACAATCCTGACGATCTCTACGCGCCGATCACGGCCAGAACCTACGAGGGGGCGCCGGCGGGCATCGGATGGATCGTCGAGGACTGTGACCTCCATCACAACGGGTATTCCGGATTGGCCCTCTCCGATGGGTCGATCGCCCGAAACAACAAGATCCACGACAACGGTGTGATCGGGCTCGAGGTCGCCTGGGTGCGGGAGCTGGGCGCCCTGGTCGAGGGCAACGAGATCTACGGGAACAACACGACCGGTGCCGACGAGTATTACGAAGCGGGTGGGTCGAAGTTTGGTGAGACGGAGAACCTGATCGTCCGCGGCAACTTCGTGCATGACAACAACGGCCCGGGCCTGTGGACCGACATCGACAACGTCAACACCCTTTACGAGAACAATGTCGTGGAGGGCAATTCGGGGGCAGGCATCTTCCATGAGATCTCGTATTCGGCGACGATCCGGAACAACCAGGTTCGCGGCAACGGGTTTCGCAACCGGGGTTGGCTGTGGGAGGGCGGGATCATGATCGCCGGCAGCCAGGACGTCGAGATATCCGGCAACGTGCTCGTGGACAACTACAACGGGATCACGCTGATCCAGCAGGACCGGGGTTCCGGATCGCACGGGCCCTACCTCCTGCGGGACGTGTCGGTGGAGGACAACACCGTGGTCCGTTCGGGGTTGACTGGCGTGGCCGAGGACGTCGGGGACCCGTCCGTGTTCACCACCCGTAACATTTCGTTCGAGGCCAACGATTACGAAGATGTGCGCGGGTTCTCATGGGACGACCGGACGTTGGCATGGCTTCAGTGGCGTGGCTACGGGATGGACCAGGCCGGGAGCATGAGATGACCCTGGCCCGGAGACCGCGTCCCCTTCGAGCCGGGGAGACCGTGCAGGTCAAGACCGCAGCAGAGATCCTGGCCACTCTGGACTCTGAGGGAAAGCTCGACGGGCTGCCCTTCATGCCCGAGATGCTCCAGTACTGCGGTCAGACCGTGACCGTCTACAAGCGGGCCGACCGCACCTGTGACACGATCTTCTTCGATGGACAACGTCGGATGCACGATGCTGTCTTCCTGGCGGACCTTCGTTGCGATGGCTCGGCCCATGGTGGCTGTCAGGCAGGCTGCTCGCTCTTCTGGAAGGAGGCATGGCTTCGCCGCCCTTCCGAGCCGTCTGGCGACGGCGATGCTCCCGCCATAGACGAGACGGTCCTGTTCGACGCCGCCCGCCGGCTACCGGAAGGAGATACGGGGCCCGAGCGCTTCATGTGCCAGGCCACCGAGATCAGCCGGGCCTCGACACCCCTGCCGTTTTGGGAGCCATCGCAGTACTTCAGAGAACTGGCAACAGGCAATGCCAAGCCCTTCGAGTTGCTGGTTGCGATGGTGAAATGGATGTTCGTGCAGGTGCAGAGACGGCTCATGGGGGGCAGCACTGTCCCGTTCATCCGGGGCAAGCTCACCAAGACTCCCAAGAGCCAGCTCGACCTTCGACCCGGCGAGCTCGTTCGGATCAAGAGCAGCACCGAGATCGCCCAAACCCTCGACCAGCAGAACCGCAACCGCGGCCTCACCTTCGACTCCGAGATGCTCCGCTACTGCGGGGGTGAATACCGGGTCCTCCGCCGGGTCGAACGGATCATCAATGAGGAGACCGGTGAGATGATGGACCTGCCGGGGGACTGCATCGTCCTCGACGGCGTCACTTGCACCGCTGAGTACCACCGTCTCTGCCGACGGAGGATCTATCCGTATTGGCGGGAGCTCTGGTTGACCAGGGCCGAGGAGCCAACAAGTGACGTGGCCGGCCCTGAAGCGAGATCGGGCAGGGTCTAGACCGGTCTATTCCAAGCCAGGGCTGGTGACCTGCCG
>JALDXM010000036.1:0-11047 GCA_032155085.1 Actinomycetota bacterium
GCTCCCAGCCGCCGTCGAGGTACACGGCGCCGATGACGGCCTCCATCGCATCGGCCATGATCGACTCCTTCTCCCTGCCCCCGGTCCTCTCTTCGGCTGCCGTGACTTCGATGTGCTCGGCGAGACCGATGGAACGGGCCACCTCGGCCAGGACCGGCCGGCTCACCAGCCCGGCGCGGATCTTGGCCAGATTGCCTTCATGCAGAGCGGGAAAGGCGTCATACAGGTAGGCAGTCACCGCCAGCTGGAGCACTGCATCGCCTAGGAACTCGAGACGCTCGTTGTCGTTGCGGGATGAGTCGTCGGCGCTGACGGAGCGGTGGGTGAGTGCCAGCCTGAGCAGTGAGTCATCGGTGAAGGTGTAACCCAGCCGCTCCTCGAGGGACATCAGGAGGAGAGCCGGGCCGCAACCCGTCCGGGCAGGTCCTGGGCTGCAGCGTCGGAGGCCATGGCGATGGCATTCGCCATGGCGACACGGCTCGACGCGCCGTGGGCGATGACCACCGCCGCCTTCACGCCGAGAAGATGGGCGCCACCATAAGTCTCGTAGTCGAGCCTTCTCTTCACCTCGCCCAAGGCGGGCAGGACGGCTTGCTGAACCGATGGCTCGAGGCTGGACATCGCCTCGAGGGCGTACCACATGATCACCTGGGCAGCACCCTCCATCGTCTTGAGGAAGATGTTCCCGGTGAAACCGTCGGTGACGATGACGTCGGTCTTGTCCGCCGCAACGTCACGGCCCTCCACATTGCCGACAAAGCGGATAGGCGCCTCTTCGAACAGCTCATAGGCCTCCCGCTCGAGGTCCCGGCCCTTGCCTTTCTCCTCCCCGATGCTGAGCAGGCCAACTCTGGGGTCTTCGGCCCCGAGGAGCACCTCGGCCGCCGATGCGCCCATGAGGGCGAACTGGAGCAGGACCTTGGCCTCTACATCGGGGTTGGCACCGGAGTCGAGGACGAGCGTTGGGCTTCCCGGAGTGGGGAAGATGGACGCTATCGAAGGGCGGGTCACCCCTTTGATCCGGCCGATGCGGATGGCGGCAGCGGCCATGGCGGCACCGGTGGAGCCGGCGGACACCAACCCCTCGGCATCTCCGTTCCCGACCAGCCGGGCGGCCACGTTGATCGAGGCGTCCGGTTTCTCGCGCAGGGCGCGAGCCGCGTCATCACCCATCCCGATCACATCGGGGGCATGAACCACAGGCAGGTCGACTCCATGTTTGGAGAGCTCGGCCTCGAGGGTCCCGGTGTCACCCACCAGGATGACGTCGACACCCCGGGCAGAAGCGTCAACCGCTCCGGCGACGGTTTCGATGGGGGCGTTGTCGCCCCCCATTGCGTCGAGGGCGATCCGGGCCAAGGTTCAGGAAGCCTCGATCACCTCGCGGCCGCCATATGTGCCGCACTCACGACAGGCGCGATGGGGCAGCTTTGGCTTGCCGCATTGCTCACAGGCAACGCTGGTCGGACGCGAGACCTTCCAGGCAGCCTTGCGCTGTCTGGTCCGCGAGCGCGACATCTTCTTCTTCGGCACCGCCATGGTGCGCTCCTTGGGTCAGGAATCGAACAGATCTCTAAGTGTGGCGAAGGGAGAGTCGGAATCGTCCCCATGTCCGCCGCAAGGATCACTATTCAAGTCGGTTCCACAGATTGGGCAAAGTCCCCGGCAGTCCTCACGGCACACCGGAGTGCTGGGAAGCGCCAGGGAGAGCTCGTCCCGGGCCGGCTCGAACAGGTCGATTTCGTCTCCTGTGATCGCATAGCCCTCCTCACCGGGGGGTCGGCGGAAGAACTGCTGTGCCTCGACCTCGACGAGGGAATCCCACTCGGTCAGACATCGCGTGCAAGTGAGGTGGGCGGTGGCCGAAACGGTGAACTCCGCCTCCACGGCATCGATCAGGCCGATTACCCGGCCCGAGACCTCCATCGGGCCGTCGACCCGAACGTCCTCGAACGACAGCTCGACCGGGACCGTGGCAGAAAACGGGCGATCCTTCCCCGGCGAACCGATCAGGTCCCCTACCGGCACCAGCAGCGGGCTCATGTCAGAGCGGGACGTCGGGTGGGGCCGGGCGGGCCTCGTACAGCTCCTGGCGGGCATCCTGGATCTGGTCGAGAATCTGGTTGAGGATCAACTCGATCCGTTGCAGCTTTCGCTCGATCTCGTCTTCGGACTCCAGCCGGAGCCGGCGTGCCTCGCCCTCAGCCCTGCGGACCAGGATGTTGGCCTCTTCTACCGCCTCGGCCATGATGTTGGAGTCCGAGACCAAGGTGTCGGCTTCTTTGCGAGCCCGGTCGACGATCTCCCTCGCCTTCTCATTGGTGCGCGAGATGAAGGCCTCGCGTTCCCTGACCATCCATCGCGCCGCCCGAAGCTCGTCGGGCAGTTCGGCTCTGATCTTCTCCAGCATGCCCAGGAACTGCTCCCGGTCGACCATCGCATTGCCCGACAGTGGGACGCTCTTCGCCTCATGGAGATAGACGATCAGGTCGTCGACCGTGTCCTGCAGATCGCTCAGCTCGGCGCGCTGCTCGGGCTCAGTGACGACACCATCATCGCCTCCCACCCCACTACCCCGCCGGGTGGCTTCCGCTTGCTGTTCGTCCGTCATGCCAGCCGCTCCTGTAGGGCTTTCTCGACGGCACCAGGGACCAGCCCGCCGATTGAGCCGCCCAGTTTGGCAACCTCTTTGACCAGGGAGGACGAGATGAAGCTCCAATCCGACCTGGTGGCCATGAACACGGTCTCCATCCCGGTCAGATGCCTGTTCATCTGGGACATCTGGACTTCGTACTCGTAGTCATCCACGGTGCGCAAGCCCTTGACGACAACGTCGGCGCCAACCTCCCCCGCATAGTCCACCAGCAGACCGGTGAACGATCCGATTTCTGCCCGATCTCCGAACAGATCCTCGAGCATGGCGACCCGCTCGGCAGTGGTGAAGAGGGACTCCTTGGACGGGTTGTCGACGACGGCGACCAGAACCCGGTCAAAGGTGTTGATGGCCCTCTCGATGACATCGACATGGCCGTTGGTCGGAGGGTCGAAGCTCCCGGGGCAGAGTGCGGTGGTCATTCGGCTTCCGCTTTCTTCTCGTACCTCAGGATTCTGGTATCTCCGTATCGCCTATCGGTGGCAACCACCCAGTTCTCGGGCATCGCGGGCAACTGGTCGTTGTGACGCCGGGACAGGATGACCTCAGCACCGTCGGCGAGCAAGTCATCGAGGGCGGCCAGGTCGAGGCCCAGGGCTGAAGACGGCATGTCCCACGGAGGGTCGATGAATACCAGGTCGTAGCTGCCCGTCGCGTCCTCGAGAAACCGTCGCACGTCCGAGGTGACCAGGGTCCCACCCAGTGCCAACGCGGCGATGTTCGAGCGCAACGCCTCCAGAGCGCGATTCCCGTTCTCCACGAATGTGGCAGCAGCCGCACCCCGCGACAGCGCTTCCAGCCCGAAGGACCCGGAACCTGCGTAGAGATCGAGCACCGCTGCATCGACCACCCAGTCACCGATCATCGAGAAAACCGCCTCCCTCACTCGATCGGTGACGGGCCGGGTCGCCGGGGTGTCGGGGGCGATCAGATGCCGGCCCTTGGCGATGCCGGTGATGATCCTCATCGATTGCCGGTCAGCTCTTGAAGAGCCATTCCACCGACTCCCCGAGGAAGGCGCGGACCTCCTCGGCCAATTCGGGGTGATCGGCGAGGCCAGGGTCGCCGTCGACGATGGCGAATGCATCCCTTCGTGAATCCACCAGGAGCTCGAAGTCACGGAAGAGGTCGGCGATGCGGAGGTCGGCCATCCCCGACTGGCGCTCCCCGAACACGGTGCCCTGACCCCGGATCCGCAGATCCTCGTTGGCCAGCTCGTACCCGTCGGTGGTCTTGACCATTGCGGCGAGCCGCTCAACGGCGTCATCGCTTGTGGTGTCGGAGATGAGCACGCACGTGCCCGGGTGCCGGCCGCGTCCTACCCGCCCCCGCAACTGATGCAGCTGGCTGAGACCGAACCGGTCGGCGTCCTCGATCACCATCACAGTCGCGTTGGGCACGTCGATTCCGACCTCGATGACAGTGGTGGAGACGAGCACGTCGGTCTCCCCCGCCCTGAACGCGGACATCGCCTCCTCCTTGTCGGCCGGGCGGAGCTGGCCATGGATCAGGCCCACTCTGACCCCGGGGAGCAGACGCGTCAGCCTCTGGTGCTCGGCTGTGGCCGATGCGGCCTCGATCTTGGCGCTGTCCTCGACCAGCGGGCACACCACGAAAGCCTGGCGCCCCGCCGCCACCTCCAGTTCGATCAGCTTCCACGCCTTCGATTCCTCCGCTCGGCTCAGAACCGACGTCTTCACCGGGCTACGGCCGGGCGGCATCTCGTCGAGACCGGAGACATCGAGGTCGCCATACAGGGTCATGGACAGTGTCCTCGGGATCGGCGTGGCGGTCATGATGAGCAGATCCGGCTCGATCGAGTCGGCCTTCTCCTTCAGCAGAACCCGCTGGGAGACACCAAACCGGTGTTGCTCGTCGACAACCGCCACCCCGAGCCGGGCGAAATGAACCCCCTCCTGGATGAGTGCGTGAGTCCCGACCAGGATGTCGACCTGGCCTGAGGCAACGTCATCCAGCAGCTCGGCGCGGGAGATGTCGGGGCGGTAGTTCGCGGAGGCCGTGGACCCGGTGAGGATCCCGATGTGCACCGCCGGCCCATCCGATCCGAAAAGGCTGTCCATGCCGAGCTCGCTGGGAGCGCTGAAGGGCTCCGGAGAGAGCCCGGCCTGGGCGAGGAGCCCGGTCACCCCGAGATAGTGCTGCTCGGCGAGCACCTCGGTCGGGGCCATGATCGCCCCCTGCCAGCCACCTTCGACTCCGTAGAGAAGTGAGGTCACGGCCACGACCGTCTTGCCCGAACCGACTTCGCCGTGGAGGAGACGGTGCATCGGGTGGGCCTCCCGCAGGTCCTCGAGTATCTCGTCGATGACACGCCGTTGCGCACGGGTGAGCTCGTAGGGCAGGCCGTCGACGAATCGCTCCGCCAGCTCCCCGGTGGGGCGATGGGCGAAGCCCGTGGCCTCCTCGGTCTGCTTGCGCTTGCGGAGGGCCAGGGCGAGCTCGAGACGAAGCAACTCGTCGTAGGCAAGCCGCCGCCGCGCCGCACCGACTTGTTGTAGATCATCCGGGAAGTGGATGACGGCGTAGGCCTCATCCCGTGACATGAGACCGTTTGAGGCCAGGACGACATCGGGCAGCGGATCCTCGATCGGGCTCGCCCGTCTCAAGGCGTTGGCCATCCAATCGATGAACTCGAATGGCTTGACCTTGCCCACCTGCGAGTAGATGGGCACGATGCGGCCGGTTTGCAGCTCCTCCTTCTGGCTGTTCATCACCGCAACCAGCGGGTTGGACATCTGCAGGCTCCCACGGAACGACTCGACCGTGCCCGCGAACACAGCCTCAGTGCCTGGGGGCAGCTGTTTCGCCCGGAACGGCTGGTTGAACCACACCACCTTCAGGGTTGCCGTCTCGTCCGAGATACGGGCCTCGGTGATGGTCAGCTTGGATTTCGGCCGCCGGGTGGCGATCGACTTCACCTCTGCCAGCACGGTCACCTCGGTGCCCAGAGGGATACGGTCCAGGCGGGGCCGGTCAGACCGGTCGACATAGGTACGAGGGAGGTGATGGAGAAGATCGGCGACGGTCTCGATACCGCCCCCCGACAAGGCTTTGTACTTGCCAGGGCCGATGTTTTTCACCTCAGTCACCGGGACATCGGCGAGTCGGCTCAAGGAAGCCATGCCTGCCCTGACCTGATGGGAAACACCACATCACAACGGTACAAGCGGACTGTGACTTGCCCCGGATCACGGTTATCCTTTCCACCGGTCGATGCGGGCCGCCAGCCCGTCTACCCTTCCGGACCATCCCAGGAGTCTTCGAGATGTCTTATCGGTGTGAGATCTGCGGCAAGGAGCCGAGCTACGGCAAGACCGTGAGCTTCTCCCATAAGCGAAACAACCGCCGCTGGCTGCCCAACATCCAGAGAGTTCGGGTGCGCCATGGCTCGAACACGCGCCGAGCGCGAGTCTGCACTTCCTGCATCCGGGCCGGCAAGATCGAGAAGGCCTGAGCATGCCCCAGGGCGTGGTGAAGACCTACGACCCTGTGACCGGCGCCGGGATAATCGTCCGCGACGACGATCGCTCGGAAGTGTTCCTCCGCCCGGGCTCCCTGAAGGGCTCCATCTTCCGCACCTTGCGCCAGGGACAACGACTCGTCTTCGAGCTGGTCGAGGAAGAAGGCACGTCCTACGTCACCTCGATCAAGGTGGGCCAGGAGGGGTACTAGCTCAGAAGCGTGTGCAATCAGCCACCCCCTGGGTGGTGATCGGCACACGCGATCGGAGTTAGAGAAGCGGCGTGCAGGCGACCACCCCCACGGTGGGCACCTGCACAACTCACTCCACTAGGGTCACGCCGACCCCACACCCTAAGGAGGCTCATTTGGTCCAGGCGTATGTCCTGATCCAGACCGAGGTCGGCAAGGCCGCCCTCGTCGCGGAGGAAGTGCGTGAGATCCCCGGCGTCGACTCGGCGGACGATGTCACCGGTCCCTATGACGTGATCGTCAAGGCCACCAGTGACGACGTCGACTCACTGGGGAAGCTGGTGGTAGCGAAGATCCAGGCGATCGACGGCATCACCCGCACCCTCACCTGCCCGGTGGTGCACCTCTGATCCGGAGAAGAGCCGACTGAGAAAGGACCGGCTTCGCCGGTCCTTTCTGATCAACTGAGTTTCGAGGCGATCGTGCCCGCGCTTCGCAGCGCGGTCCCATCGCTGCCTGCGACCGAAAACCTCCTGACAGGCCCCGAGCGCGCCTCGTCCACCATGTCCCTGAACAGCTGTTCGCGGCTGATCGGAGGATCGATCCACAAATAGGCCGCCATCGAGCCGGGGATGGTGTTGACCTCGTTGACCACGACGTTCCCATCCCGCTCCAGATAGTCGATCCGGGCGACTCCCCGCAGCCCGGCGGCCTCGGTGACCCGGGTCGACAGCTGCACGACCTGTTCCTCGATCCCCGGGTCGAGCGTCGCCGGCAGCTCTCGCCCGGCACTCACCTCCCCACCCCAGGCCAGGTACTTCTGGTCATAGGAATAGATCCCGTCGGCGGCCCGGGCCGGGGCCTCTATGGCCGACAGCTCCCACTTGGGATGGGTCCGGACCGCCACCTGGAGGTCGCGGCTCCCGACCAGGAACGGCTCGACGACAGCGCCCTGGTCGAAGAAGGACGAACGGCGCTTCAGGGCGAGCACTGTGGGCCAATCCTCAGCCAGCTCGATCCCGATGGAGGAGCCGCCGAATCTCGGCTTCACGATGAAAGGGCCTCCAAACTCGGGCTGTGGCTCGTCGCCGGTGGAGACGATGGAGCGGGGCAGAGTGGGAAGCCCTGCCGCGGCCATGGCCGCACCAAACGCCAGCTTGTCCATGCCCAGAGCCGAGGCCGCCTGGCCCGGGCCGGTGTAACGCAGCCCGGCCAGATCGAGCAGGCCCTGCAGGGTCCCATCCTCACCAGGGCCCCCATGACAGGCGATTACGGCCACGTCGAGGTCCAACGGCTTCTTCTTCAGGACCAGGCCCTGCCCGGGCGAGGCAATGAAGCTCAGCTCGCGGGAGCGCCGGGGCACTCCATCGGCGAAATCGGCCGCTTCGAGCCCTGGATCGACGTCATACCAGTCGCCGATCTTCGACCAGTACACGGCATAGACGTCACCCAGAGCCCGGGTGACCTGCAGACCAGTGAGGATCGAGATGTCGTGCTCGTCGGAGGGGCCACCGAATATCACCGCCGGCTTCGCCATTCGGGCTCCTCAGGGATAGTGGTCGGGAAGATCGTTCTCGTAGAGGACGGCGTCTCCGGGACCGAGATTCTCCCGGACCCAATCCACTGCCTCCTGACGAGACGCCACGACGGTAACCGACGCCCGGCCCTTCCCGGAACCTTCGAGCAGGGCTCCGCGGTTGGTCCGGCCGACGATCACCAGCTCGTCGGCTCGAGCTGCCGAGTCTGCGGCAAAGGTGGCGTTTGCCTCGTGCTGACGGGGCCCGAGCTCGACCATTCCCGGTGTGACCACCACCTTCCGGCCGCCGTCCACGGCCCGTTCCAGCAATCCGAGCGCGGTCCGGGCGCCGGCAGGGTTCGAGTTGAAGGTGTCATCGATGACCGTGAACCCACGCTCGGAGGTCGAGACGGTTTGGCGGTGCTCGGGCCGGGGCAGTCCCCCCACCCGGCCGACGAGGTCGGCCGCTTCGACCCCCAAGGCCAGGCCGATCCCGATCGCCGTCGCCATGTTGACCTCGAAGACGCCCGGTGGCGCCTCGCCGAGCACAACCCCATCGACAGTTATCACGCCGTCTGCCACCGAGACCCGGGCCGGGTGACCTTCACCAGAAACCGTTATGAGCTCGATTCCCCCGGCACGTTCCCCGGCCAGCCGGGCCAGAAGGGGGTGATCGATCGAGATGACCCCCACCGGCGCCTGCGCCAGGATCTCGGATTTTGCGGCAACGATTCGCTCCTCGGTCTTGAACCGCTCCAGGTGGACCGGGCCGATGCTGACCATCGCCGCCACGTCAGGGGGTATCCAACCCGTGAGCTCTGCGATCTCGCCTGGACCATAAGTTCCCATCTCGGCGACAAATACCTCAGTACCGGGAAGCAGGTTCTCGTTGATCGCCCGCGCCAGGCCCATTCGATTGTTGAACGATGCCGGGCTCGCGACCACACGGAATGACCCGGTCAGGAGATGGGCGACGTATTGCTTGGTGCTGGTCTTGCCATAGGACCCCGTGATAGCCACCACCTTCGCCCCGGACGCCTTCAAGCGAGCTGCAGCCTGATTCACCCATCGGTTGCCCATCGCACGCTCGATCGGCCCCAAGATGAGCATTGCGAAATCGATGATGGCCGGCAGGAGGAACACCCCCAACGCGACGAAAAATGGTGAGTCCAGGGCGACTCCCAGAGCAAGCACCGCCCCGAGGAGGAGTCCGGCAACGATGGCCACCCGGCGGAGCCGCGGTGTCCAGGCGAGCGGAGACGTCCGCCCTCTGACAGACAGACCGATGGGGCCCACCTGGGCAGCCGGGACGAGGAAGGCCGCCCAAACGCTCCACCACGAGCCGATCAGCCCGGCAACCATCAACGTGAGGAGAACGATGTTTGCCGGGCCGCTGGTCCACCATCGCCCGGCGAACGTGGCAACTGCAGGCGGCAGGTAATGCTCCCGTTGCGCCACCCGCAGCCAGCGCAGGCCAGCCGGGATGACGGCCAGGACGCAGGCGGCGAGGAGCCACCAGATCACCTCGCCATTACCTCCCCGAGCACCCGGGTAATGGCATCCGGAGCCTCGGTCGGCACGAAATGCCCAACGCCCTCGAGAACCTCGAGCTCCGCCGAACCACCCGCCTGCCGAATCAGCCGCAGCGATGTCTCTGCGACTGCCACCGGCACCTCATGGTCTTCCGCACCCCAGAGCAGCATCACGTGCGAAGCGAGGCCTCTCAGCTGGTCTTCATACGTCTCGTTCACCAGCCTGACCAGGATGTCACGCATCACACCGGTGGCAGCGCGATAGTCGGCGGAGCCGCGACTGCGACGAATCGCCTCCATTCGCTCGTCCGAGACAAGCCCAGCGCGATGGAGCGCCCGGATCGCCCGATATCCCATGGATGGCTTCGTGGCCGGGGCGTTCCGGATCAGGGGCGTGCCCGTGAGGACCAGTGGCCCGACTCGCTTCGGGTGCGCCGCAGCCAGACACACGGCAATGCGACCGCCGAACGAGTGACCCAGCAAGACTGGAGGGGCATCGAACATCTCGAGCACCGGCAGCACCAGATCCGCGTAGCCACCCGCTCCCATCGGCTCATCCGGCGGCGGCGTGGCGCCGAACCCGGGCAAGTCCAGGGCCAGGGCATCGAACCCGGCGAGCGACCGGGAGAAATCATTGCCACGCCGCCCCCAGCCGTGGAGGGCGAGAACGCGTGGAGGGCCTTCGCCATAGGACTCGGCGAACAATGCGCCGTCGGAGAGGGCGCGCAAAGCCAAGTATCTAGTCCTTGTTCGGAGATGCCGAGAATACAGTCGGAAAGCCCTATTTCAGCGACATGGACGGGATGACACCCACCACCCACCAGGCGATGGCTCGCTTCCGAGCCTCCCTATTGCGACGCGCTTCGGCCGTGGCATGGGTGATCTTGATCATTATCGCCGCGCAAGCGGTCCGTCAGCAGGTGTTCGCCCGGCCCGGTTTCTGGATACCGATGGCGGGTCTTGCGGGCATGCTGGTGGTGTCGACCGCCACCCGCTGGGACCGGCCGATGGCTACGCGGTATGCCCCCTGGATCGCGGTTGCCTGGCTCACCGGGCTTCTCCTCGGCATCACCGCCTTCGCCCTCATCCCCGAACTGACCGCCACGGCCACACCCATCCTCTACGGAATCGCCGCCGTATCCGGGCTCCTCCTCACCTGGTGGGCCCACGCCCTGATGACGGTGCTGATCGGATTCGCCATCGCCTTCATCTCCTTCAGCACGGGCAGCGCCGATGCCATCGCCGATGTGGTGGCACCCGTGGTGACGGTCGCCGTTGTGTCGGCCGCGACCGCCCTGGTCGGGATGGAGTTCGAGCGCGAGGCAGTGCGCTCGGCATCACGCGAGGGTCAGATCGATCAGCAGCGTCTCGACTTCGAGCGGCTCTACGAGGTGAGCGCCACCCTGGCCCGCGCCGAATCTCTCGCCGAGATCGTTCCCCATCTCGTCGGGACGATCTGCAAGTACCTCGATGCCCAGGTTGGCGTTGTACTCCTCTACGACCCGGACCAGCACCGTCTCGAGATGATGAGCCCGATCTGGGTCAACGGCTATCCCCTCGACGCCGACCCGATCGTGCTCGACGTCGCCTCGCCCGCGATCGTCGCCCAGGTGTACCGATCGGGCCGGCCTTTCTACGTCAGGGAGATCGACCAGGACACCGACGCCCACGTCC
>JALDXM010000037.1:0-10976 GCA_032155085.1 Actinomycetota bacterium
ATCGGGGTCAGCGACTGGATGGAGATCACCCAGGAGCGCGTCGACGCCTTCGCCGACGCCACCGACGACCACCAGTGGATCCATGTCGATCGTGAGCGGGCTGCGATGAGCCCGTTCGGAGGGACCATCGCACACGGCTTCCTCACACTCTCTCTCACAGTGGCCCTCACCGACGAAGTGCCGCTGGACGTTGGGTCCCCGTTGATGGGGATCAACTACGGGCTGGAGAAGGTCCGTTTCCCCGCTCCGGTGCCGGTGGGCTCCCGAATCAGGGCTCGGGTCGGTCTGGTCTCCGTCACCGATGTCGAAGGTGGCATTCAGCTCAACCGCCAGGTCACCATCGAGGTCGAGGGGAACGAGAAGCCGGCCATGGTCGCCGAGACGGTGAGCCGCCTCTACTACTGAGCGATCAGCTCAGGCTCCTCCCACCTCCAACAACGATCACCTCACCGGTGATGTAGCTGGAAAGGGGGGTGAGAAGCCACCAGACGGTGTTGGCGATCTCGTCTGGGGTCCCCATCCGGTCGAGGGGGATGGCCCCGACCATCTTCTCCCTGATGTCGTCCGGGATGGCCATGCTCATCTCGGAGGAGATCAGGCCCGGTGCTATCGCATTGACCCGGATCTGCGGCGCCAGCGACAGGGCCAAGGCCCGGGTCATCCCGACCAGGCCGCCTTTCGACATCGAGTAGTTGAACTGGCCGAAGTTGCCCAGATAAGACCGTGAGGCGATGTTCACGATCGCCCCGCCATCCGACATGAGCGGCGCCAGTTCGGTGGCCAGGCGATATGCGGCACCGAGGTTGACCTGGAGCACGGCCGAGAAGTCGTCGTCCGACATGTTCACCAACCTGGAGTCACGTGTGATCCCGGCGTTGTTGACCAGCCCGATCAGCGGGGCACCCGACCTCTCGACGGCCCGTCTCACGATCGATGGGCCGTCATCGCCAGTGAGGTCGACCTGCACCGGGGTGAGCGTTTCAGCCAAAGCAAGCTCATCGGCGATGTCGACACCGATCACTGTCATCGGCCCGGTGGCGGCCAGCTTCTCGGCGATGGCCCGGCCGATGCCCCGGGCCGCTCCAGTCACCACGATGGTGCCGTTCACGGGAGAGCCTTCCCGATGTGACCGGGCCCGATGCGGATCAACTCACCTGTCACCGCGCCATCCTCGAGGAGACGGCGCGCCCAAACCTCGACCGTCTCCTGATCGGCTTCTTCCTCGATGGCCACAACGTTGGCGGTCCAGCCCTTGCGGGCCCCCTCCAGCGCCGCGGTCCGTGCGGCAGACAGAAGGCCGGTGGCGATGATGGCGTTCCCGGCCCCCCGTCGCCCCAACAGATCGTCCTGACGAACTACGAAGACGAACGAATGGTCGGCGCTCGCTGCGGCCCTGGCCACCTCGAAGGCTCGGGTGAGCTCGTCCATGATCTCCTGCCAGTCGTCCCCTACCGCTCCGGGCTGATGGACGATCCCGGTCACGGAGCGACCGCGGTCCCTTCTGTGATCATCTTCTCGATCGTCACACTGTCGACCCCCGTCTCGGCCAGGATCGCCCTGGTGTTGGCCCCAAGCAGCGGCGGCATCGATTGGGCCCTGGCCGGGGACCCGTCGAGATGGATCGGCGACCCCGTCGTTCTCACCTTCCCTGCTATCGGGTGCTCGTACTCGACGAGCATCTCGTTGTGTCTGGCCTGAGGGTCGGTTAGGGCGTCGACCAGATCCAGCACATGTCCCACCGGAAGGCCGGCCTCCCCGAGGAGGCTCACCCAGTGATCGGCCTTCTCCGTCTTGAAGACCGTGCTCAGCTTTCGGATGAGAGCCGGGCGGCCCGCCATCCTGCTCTCGTTGTCGGGGTAGCGCTCGGCCAACTCCGGCATGTCCATGGTCTCGGCCAGCAGTGCAAAGTGACGATCGGACACGATGGCCACGGTGAAGGGCGCGTCTGCCGCCTGGAAGACCTGGTTGGGGGCTAGATACGGGCTGGCAGTCCCCATCCGATCCGGCTGACGGTCTGCGGCGAGGGCCAGGGCGTTCCAGCCCGACTGCACTGCCATGAGCCCATCTCGGAGAGAGACGTCGATTCGCCGGCCCTGCCGAGGACGTTCGACGAGCGCGGCTGAGATGGCCAGGGCGGCGTTGGTTCCCGCCACATAGTCACCGATGGTGGTGGCCGTCTTTCGTGGCCCGTCCTTGGGCTCGCCCGTGATCGAGATCATCCCCGACTCGCCCTGGAAGACGATGTCGATGCCCGCTCGCTCGGCGTACGGTCCCTCGGCCCCAAAGGCCGAGATCGAGGCGTAGATGATGCCTCGATTGAGCTCACGTGCACGCGCCTCGTCGAAGCCGAGACGGTCGATGGCGCCATGTCGCAGGTTGTGGACGAGAACGTCGGCCTTCTTGACCAGCTTGTCGAGCACACGCTTCGACAACCAGTTCTTGGTGTCGAGGCAGACGGACTCCTTGCCCCGGTTGACCATCATGAAGAAGGTCGACTCCCCGTTCTGGTACGGGCCGAAGCCCCGGCCCAGGTCGCCTTCGATGGGCTCGACCTTGACCACCCTTGCCCCCATGTCAGCGAGAAGCATCGAGGCATAGGGGGCGGCGATGAGATTCCCGAACTCGACGACCAGTGTGCCTGTAAGTGGACCGTCAGGCACGCTCGATGACCGTGCTGATTCCCTGTCCCACGCCTATGCACATCGTGGCCAGCCCGTAACGGCCACCCTGGCGCTTCAGCTCATGAGCCAGGGTGGTCAGGATCCTGGCGCCTGACGCTCCGAGGGGGTGGCCGAGAGCAATGGCGCCGCCGTTGACGTTGACCTTCGCCGGGTCGAGCTCCAGCAGACGCATGGAAGCCAGCGCCTGAGCCGCGAACGCCTCGTTTATCTCGATCAGGTCCAGGTCGGAGACAGTGATCCCCGCTCGCGCCATAGCCTTCTCCGAGGCGGGAACCGGGCCGATGCCCATCACGTCCGGGTGCACCCCGGCCGCGGCCGAGGAGACGATTCGGGCCATCGGCTCGAGCCCGTGCGCTTCGAGCCCGGCTTTGGTCGCCAGCAGCAATGCGGCGGCCCCGTCATTCATCGGCGAGGAATTGCCTGCCGTGACGGTGCCTCCCTCTTTGAAGACCGAGGGGAGCTTGGCGAGCACCTCCAGCGAGGTGTCAGGCCTGGGCCCCTCGTCGGACTCGATCGTCCGGCTCTCCCTGTGTCTCGCGTCGACCGGCGCATCGATCGGCTCGATCTCGTCCTTGAGCTTGCCGGCCGCAACCGCGGCCACTGCCCTCTGGTGACTGGTCAGGGCAAAGGCATCCTGATCCTCGCGGCTGACGTCGTATTTGGCGGCCACGACTTCGGCGGTCATGCCCAAAGTGATCGGGGGATACAGCTCCTCCATCCTCGGGTTGACCAGACGCCAACCCAGCACCGTGTCCACCATGTCTGGTGCGCCGGTGGCGAAAGGCCGGTCGGGCTTGGGCATGACATATGGCGATCGGGTCATCGACTCCGATCCACCGACGATGGCCACGTCACCCCACCCGGCGGCGAGGGCGTGTGATCCAGAGATGACTGCCTGCATGCCCGATCCGCATAGTCGGTTCACAGTCGCCCCCGGGACCTCGATGGGGAGACCGGCGAGCAAGCTCGCCATTCGGGCCACGTTCCTGTTGTCCTCACCGGCCTGGTTGGCCGCCCCCCAATAGACGTCTTCGATCGCCATCGGGTCAAGATCGTGGTTGCGGTTCAGGAGCCCGCCGATGGCGTGGGCGGCGAGATCGTCGGGCCGGACGTGGGCCAACTGGCCACCCAGCTTGCCCATCGGGGTCCGGACCGCATCGACGATGTAGATCTCACGGCTCATTTTCGCCTCATTCATCTGGCGTCTTCTTCAGGGTCACCCGATCGGGGTCGAATAGGGGGGAATCCCTATTTCTAGGGGAATCGGTGACCCGTAAGTTCCGTTGATAGAGACGATAGATATGAACGAGCGCAGATCAGACCCGTCGCGAGATCCCAGGAGCATGGTCGCATACGCACCAGCCGGTCTGCTCGTCCTCTACGCACTCATCCGCCTCGTTTTCTAAAGCATTAGTGGCCCACTAGGTTGGCCACATCGACCGACCTGAGCTCCTTCCCTTCACCGAATCCGACGAGGCCAACCACTTGCTCGCCTCTGATGGGTTCGCACTTCTCATGGGCATGCTGCTCGATCAGCAGTTCCCCATGGAGCGGGCCTTTTACGGCCCCCAGCTTCTCAAAGAGAGGATGGATGGCCAGCTGTCCCCGGAGAGTGTTGCCGGGGCCGACCCCGACCAGCTCGAGGTGATCTTTCGTGGACCACCGGCGATTCATCGTTATCCGGCGTCGATGGCGAAGCGGACCCAGGAGCTGGCTCGGGCCGTGATCGACAATTATGGAAGCCGCGCCGAGGATCTCTGGGAAACGGCACCCGACGGGGGCGAGCTGTTGCGCCGACTCCGCGATCTGCCCGGCTTCGGAGCGGAGAAATCCCGCATTTTCGTCGGGCTCCTGGGCAAGCGACTGGGCGTGCGCCCCGACGGCTGGGAGGAGAAGGCGGCTGATTGGCCCTCCATCGCCGACGTGGCCAGCTTCGAGGACGTCCTGATCCTGAGGCAGAAGAAGAAGGCCATCAAGGCGGCCAAACAAGCCTGAACTGCTCAACCCCCAACCATGTCCTGCCGATAGGCAGGCAAAGGGAACGGAAGGGTTTCGATGCATCTCTCGGGCCAGCTCTCTGACTGGAGCATGAACGACTTGCTTCAGATCATGCAGGTCACAAGAAAGACCGGATCGCTCGATATCGAGGGGGACCGCCGCGGGCGTGTCCATTTTCGAGAGGGCCGCGTGACCGGCGCCGAGCTGACCGGTCTCGATGGCGCCCACTCCGGATCCGATCGTGAAGGTGTCGCCGACATCCTCTACGTCCTCGCCTCAGTGGCGGAGGGAACCTTCTCGGTGGGAGCGGCCGATGGCCCGGACGCCAAGGGCTGGACAGTTGAAGAGGTCCTGCACGATGTCGACGCTCTTCAAACCTTGGAGAGCGAAGTGGCCGAGTCCGGTCTGTTCGAGGCCAACGGGGTCAAACTCGCCCACGATGTGGCTGATTCGGTGACCCTGGGGTCGGGGGAATGGCAGACCTTCGTCAACCTGGTCCCGACATTCAGCTTTGGGGCCCTCGAGGCCAAGTACGGCCGAGGGACAGCTGTCCGGATGATCCACACGTTGAACCGCCTCGGCCTCGTCGAGATCGTGGCCGTGCCCGAGGAGGAAGCGGAGTGGCTGGACCGTCTCGCCGAGGGTGTCGCCACGGGATCGACGTGGAACGGGCACGCCCAGACGGCCGATACCGCCACAGAGGAGCCCCAGGCCGTCGAGGCCGAGGATTCGATAGAGACGGAAACCGCCGAGGAAGCCGAGATCACGAGCCCCGAGCCCGCGGTGGTCACCGCCGAAGCTCCACGGGCCCAGACCGAGCTCAAGGGGGTGTCCGCTCCCGCGTCGACCACCCTCACCGACGGGGTCTACGACGAGATTCGCCGTCTTCGGAGCAGGGTCGGCGATAAGTAACGTCGCCGGGCATGTCTGCCCGCGACCCATCCAGAGATGGCGTGCTGATCGTCGGCATCGCCGGCGGATCCGGGTCCGGCAAATCCACGATCTCGGAATGGCTGGTGGATCGTATGCCGGGCGACGTCGCGGTCATGCATCACGATGCCTATTACCGGCACATGCCCCATCTGTCGTTCGAGGAGAGGTCCGCGGTCAACTACGACCACCCCGACTCTCTCGAGACCACGCTGCTCGTCCAGCATCTGGCCGCCCTCCGCGCCGGGGGAACGGCGGAGAGGCCGACCTATGACTTCGCCCGGCATCTGCGGGCCGAGGAGGTAGTGGTTGTCGAGCCGCTGCCTGTGATCGTGGTGGAGGGGATCCTGGTCCTGGCCGAGCCCGAGTTGCGGGCCGAGCTCGACCTGAAAGTGTTCGTGGACACGGCTGCCGACATCAGGCTGGCCCGGCGCATCGAACGCGATATCGAAGAGCGAGGGAGGACGGTCACGTCGGTGATAGGCCAATACTTCGCCTCGGTACGCCCGATGCACATGCAGTTTGTGGAGCCCTCGAAGACTCACGCCGACCTGACCGTCGGCGGCGAGGAGGGGTCGAGTGGCCGCGAGGAGGTCCTCGGAGTGATCAGCACCCGGCTGGGTTGAGTCACCCCCCGTTTCATATACTTTCCATATGGCCGCCAACCCATCTGTAGCCATCATTGGCCTCGGCGCGATGGGCGAAGCGCTGCGCCGGGGTCTCGAGCGAGCTGGATGGTCATCGGAGGAGCTGGCCCTCGTGGTGCGTCGTGAAGAGCTGGTGACCGAGCTGTCCTCTGCCACATCCTCGCTGGTGACGCTCGACCCGCTCGAGGCGATCGAGGGGCGCGACGTCATAGTCGTCTCGGTCAAGCCACGCGACGTCGGCTCGGTCATCCAGGCCATCGCCCACGGCGTCTCTGATGGCCAGATGATCCTGTCCCTGGCTGCAGGAGTCACCACGGGCACGTATGAGGACGAGCTCGGGGACATCGCCGTGGTCAGGGCGATGCCCAACACCCCGGCTCTGGTGGGTGAAGGTGTGACCGGGATAACCCGGGGGACCTACGCCGGCGAGGAGCACCTCAAGCTCGCCACGACCGTCCTGGGCGCCGTCGGAGCGGTCCGGATCATGGATGAGTCCCTGCTCGATGCTGTGACCGCCGTGTCCGGGACCGGTCCCGCTTATGTGTTTCTGTTGGCCGAGGCGCTGACAGAGGCAGCAGTGCGTGAGGGTCTGCCCCGCGACATCGCCGAGGCCTTCGTGCACCAGACCATCAGAGGCTCGGGACATCTGCTCACCGACACCGATGCCACTCCTGCCGAGCTGAGGTCGCAGGTGACCTCACCCGGCGGCACCACCGCCGCAGCGGTTCATGTATTGGAGGAACGCGGGTTCCGCGCACTCGTGGAGGACGCGGTCCAGGCCGCAGCCAAGCGGGCAGCCGAGCTCGGACGTCAGGATTGAGTGTTTTCTCCCGCATGGTCATGGCCGTTACCGAGGCCGGGCCGGTGGAGAGGACCATCACCGGCACCAGACCAGGCAAGGCGCTGGCCGGGAGGTTCGTTGCGGGAGACACGCTCGACGAAGGAGTGGCCGCAGCTCGACGGTTGAACGAGGAAGGGTTCCTTGTGTCGCTCGACTTGCTGGGCGAGGAATGCTTCGACCGGGCCACCGCCTTCTCGGCGCGTGATGAGTACCTGGAGAGTCTCGACCGAATCGGCGACGAGCCTCTGCGCGCCAACATCTCGATCAAGCTGACCCAGCTCGGCCTCGCCTTCGACGAGTCCCTGGCGATCGACCTGCTCGACATCCTGGCCGAACGAGCCGCCGCCCTGTCCACCACCGTGACCATCGACATGGAGGACTCCCGCTACACGGAACCAACGGTCCGTATCTATGAGAAGGCCCAGTCGAGGCACGGCAACCTCGGTCTCGCCCTTCAGGCCTATCTACATCGCACACCGGCTGACCTGCGACGTCTCATGCCTCTTGGCGGTCACATCAGGCTGTGCAAGGGGGCATATTTGGAAGAGCCCGAAGTCGCCCTCACCTCCAACAGCGACGTGGACGAGGCCTTCGCCCGCCAACTCCAAGATCTGATGCAGTTCGAGGCGGTTCGGCCGGCGATCGCCACCCACGATGGCGACCTTGTGACACTGACCAGGGACCTGGGTCGGAAGCGAAACGAGCCCTTCGAATTCCAGATGTTGTACGGGGTCCGCAGCAACCTGCAGCGTGAGCTCGTCGACGCCGGTTACCCGGTGCGCGTCTACCTCCCATTCGGATCCCAGTGGTACCCGTATCTCACCCGGCGGCTGGCCGAGCGTCCCTCCAACGCCTGGTTCTTCGTCAGGTCGGTCTTCGGTTCCTGAATTTGCCGAATTGGGACCGAAACATGTCGCCAGAGACATCAAACGGTCCCAATTACAGAGGGGATGGCGGCAATAGAGTGCCGGCCATGGCTCTGACCGAGGAACGGCAGGAAGAGACAAAGGCGCGTCCACGGCCCGGCCTGCCCCAAATCCTCGAAGGGCTCGGCATCCTGCTCGCCCTGGGGACTCTGGCGCTGGGGCTCCTCGGGACGATTCCCGAGCACCCGGAGTTCGATGTTGGCCGCGAAGTATTCGGGAACATCCCGGTGGCCCTTCAGGTGGTCTTCTACGTTGGCGTGGCCGTCTTCATCTGGCTCATGCTCCATCTGTTCGCTGTCCGGGCCCGAGAGTGGTCGCTGGGCTCTCCAGACGATCGCTCGGGTCTGTGGGGGCGGAGGGTCAGACGTCTCGAGTCCGGCTTGCGTATGAAGACCCTGATGCGCGACCCGAGGGCGGGGATGGTGCACTCAGCCGTCTATTACGGATTCATCGTCCTCTTCCTGGGGACGGTCATCCTCGAGATCGACCACATCCTTCCCAGCAACCTCAAGTTCCTCCACGGAGTCGTCTATCAGGGCTACTCGGCGGTGCTCGACCTGGCCTCCCTGATATTCCTCGGTGGGGTGGCCCTGTTTGCCCTCAACCGGTACGTGGCCAGACCGGGCCGGCTTAGGACGAAGACCCGGCCTGAGGACGCACTGATCCTCGGGCTCCTGGCGGTGATGGGCCTGACCGGCCTCCTGGTCGAGTCGGCCCGGATCGCGTTGAACGGCAGGCCGGGCTTCGAGGTGTGGTCGTTCGTCGGCTACCCGATCTCGTCGCTGATCCCAGAGGCATCGGCCGGCAGCCTCCATCTGACGTTCTGGATCGTCCACGTCGCCGCCTTCGTGGGGTTCCTGGTCGTAGTTCCCGTCACCAAGCTCCGTCACATGTTCACCTCACCGGCAAACATGTTCCTCTCCCCCCGGAGCCGCCCCAAGGGGGCGATGCGTGAGATGCCGAACCTGCTCGAAGCCGAGGACATCGAGACCATCGGCGCATCGGTGGTGACCGACCTCACCTGGAAACAGATCTTCGACACCGATGCATGCACCATCTGCGGGCGATGTACCTCGGTGTGCCCGGCCAACATCACCGGCAAGCCGCTGGACCCCCGGGAGATGGTGATCAAGACGGGCGAGGTCGCAGCATCTGTCGCCGGCGTGTCGGGCCCGGTCTCCTCCCTGGCGGTTCTCGATGGCGACGGGGGTCTGTTCGACCGAGTGCAACCGGACGAGGTGTTTGCATGTGTCGCCTGTCGCGCCTGCGACGAGATCTGCCCGGTGAACATCGAGATTCTCGACCGCATCCTGGACATGCGCCGCTATCTGACGCTCATGGAATCTGAGTTCCCATCGGAGCTGGGCCGTGCTTTCGTCTCGATGGAGAACCAGGCCAACCCCTGGGGCCTGAGCCGGCAGGCGAGGGGAGACTGGACCAGGGAGCTCGACTTCGAGGTCCCGGTGCTCGGGGAGAACGGGAAGGATCGGGCGGACTACCTGTGGTTCGTCGGGTGCGCCGGGTCATATGACGATCGGAACACCGCGGTGTCTGTGTCACTGGCACGTCTTCTCCACCGGGCAGGGATCGACTTCGCCATCCTTGGTCCCAGGGAAGCCTGCACCGGTGACCCGGCGCGACGGGCCGGTAACGAGCTTGTCTATCAGCAGCTGGCCCTGGAGAACATCGCCACGTTCGACGAGTTGGGAGTGACCAGGGTCATCACCCAATGTGCCCATTGCTTCAACGCAATCGCCAACGAGTACCCACAACTCGGCGGGAACTACGAGGTGGTCCATCACAGCCAGCTCCTGGCCGAGCTTCTCACCCAGGGCCGGATCGAGGCGCCGTCCGGTGAAAATGGAAAGCCCAAGAAGGTGGCCTATCACGACCCTTGTTATCTGGGCCGTCACAACGACATCTATCTCGCCCCACGGTCGGTTGTCGGCTCTACCCCGATGGAGCTGGTGGAGATGCCGCGTCACGGCACGCGAGCCCTGTGCTGCGGGGCGGGTGGGGCCCGGTTCTGGATGGAGGAGCAGACCGGTAAGAAGATCAATATCGAGCGGGCCGAGGAGGCCCTGGCGACCGGCGCCGACGAGATCGCGGTGGCCTGCCCGTTCTGCTTCGTGATGCTCGATGACGGAGTCAAGGAGCTCGGCCGCGACGACGTCAAGGTCCGTGACCTGGCAATGATCCTGGCCGATGGCCTGGACCACTCGGCCACCGGGAGCGACGCCGGGAGCGACTGATCCGACGGCTCGGCATCACCCTTGTCATGGTGGCCTTTTCCACAGCCTGCACCCCGGGGGCTGACGGGCCTTCGGCCACCAATCCCCCGGCGCCCACCACGACCCTCGCACCGACTACGACCGTGACCGTGGTATCCGACGTCGCCGTCGAGGAGTTCCGGGTGTGTCTCGCCGAACGGGGGATCGAGATCGAGGAGATACCAATCGATGCCACCGGGCACCCACGGCTCGATCTGGTCATGGTCACGCTCGACTTCTCCAACCCGGAGATCGCCGCAGCCGTGTCCTCATGCTCCGAGCTCCTCGAAACTGGAGCATTGGACATCGGCGAGGACGATGTCCTTCGACAGCAGATCCTGGAGCAGCTCCAAGAGTTCAGCCGATGCATGGTGGATCTCGGAGTGGAGGACTTCCCCGACCCGGTGCCTGGATTCATCGGCATCGGCTCTCCATATCCGGTTGCCGAGATCCCCTATTCGGATCCGGGCTTTGCCTCCGCGGTGAGCGCCTGCCGTGCGGCCCTTCTCGAGGCGTTGTCCGGGGACCAGGGGGAATGAGCCCCAACAGTCGGCCTACGATCGTCGCCCGGTGATCTCCCAGCCCGCACCCGTCATCTACCCCGACACGGGCGAAGACCAGGACATCGACCGACCATGGCAGGTGGTGGTGTGGAACGACCCGGTCAACACGATGTCCTACGT
>JALDXM010000038.1:0-10549 GCA_032155085.1 Actinomycetota bacterium
GTCCGCCCCCTTTGCTCGTCCTGGGTCAGATTTCGGTTACCCGTCTGTGTGAACGAGGAACCGGTCGATCTTCTCCTGCACCGAGTCGTTGATCTGGGTCTCGAGGTCGGCCAGCGCCCGGGCGATAGCAAGCTCCTCACCGATCACCGGCCGGGCCGGGTCCACCGGATTGCGGCGGGCACGGCCGCGTGCCTCGAAGTGATCGTCTCGGAGGTCCAGCTCGGCAACGGCCACCGTCTCGACCTCGTCCTCGACGAGGTGGATCGACAGGGTCACGTCCATGCTCTCCTGCATGCCTGCCTCACGGAGTAGGGATCAGCCGAACCTAGTCCCTTTGTGCGACCCCGGGGGATTGCGCCATCTCACGGGTAGATTCTCCGCCATGGAAGCCGCCGGCATCCTGGCTGGATCGGGATGGGCCTCGGGCATCAACCTATACCTGGTCACCCTGATGCTGGGCATGGCGGGTCGGCTGGGCTGGGCCGACATCCCAGACGTTCTGACCCGTATCGATGTGATGATCGTGGCCGGGGTGTTGTTCGTGGTCGAGTTCTTCGCCGACAAAGTCCCCTATGTGGACAACGTGTGGGACTCCATCCACACCGTGATCCGGCCGCTCGGAGCGGCGGCCATCGGCGCGGTGGTCGCAGGTGAATCCGCCAGCATCGGCGCCGCTCTCGGCGCGATCATCGCCGGAGCACTGGCCCTCGACGCGCACGCCGCCAAAGCGTCGACCAGGGTCGTGGTCAACGCCTCACCGGAGCCGGTGAGCAACATCGGGCTGTCGTTGGCCGAAGACATCGGCGTCGCCGGTCTCGTGACCCTGGCCGTCACCTACCCGATCCCGACCATCGTGGTCGTGATCATCCTGGTGATCGCTGCCACCGCTCTCACCATCTGGTTGTGGCGCAACGCCCGTCGAGCCTGGAAGAAGCTCGGCGCGTGGCTCGAGCAGAAGTCCTGGTACCCCTCTGCGTCGTAGACCGACCCGGAACGGCTAGCCGTATGCGGTGGAGGCGAGGATGAGACCCCGTAGGGGGATCTCCACCCAATCCGGTCGATTGTTCAGCTCGTAGGACAGCTCGTACGCGGCCTTGTCCAGAACGAGTGTGTCGAGCAGACGCTTGAGGTGGCCGGTGTCGGATGGGATGAGGGACGTGCCCTCCAACGTCGCCAGATAGCCCCGGAGGAAGGCTGCCGCCAGCCAGCGGGCCAACGCGTCTCCCCACTCGGCGAGATGATCGGCATGACCCGGTTCCTCGACACCGCTGTTCATCGCTACGCGTAATGCCATCTGCGTCGTGTACTGGTAGGACCTGATCATCCCGGCAACATCACGCAGACCCAGACGCTTGATCCGGCGCTCCGACATCGGGCGCTGGGGCTCACCCTCGAAATCGATGATCACGAAATCGTTGCCGGTGAAAAGGACCTGGCCCAGGTGATAGTCGCCATGGATCCGGATACGCATGGCGTCGATCTTCTCGGTGGTTATCGACTTCAAGTTGTCGAGGATCGACGATTGGAGCCCGAGAACCGTGTCCGCCAGCTCCCCCTGTGCCGGTGTGAGATGACTCTTACGACGTTCAAGCAGGTTGAAGCTGTTCCGTATCGATGACCGGGTCGACTGGTACAAGGAGCGCTGGTAGAGCGTGGAGAGACGCTCCGGTGCGAAGGCCGGGTCGTCGGTCACAGAAGCGAGGGCGAGATGCATCTCGCCAGTCCGCTGACCCAACAGGCTTGCCTCGTGGAGGGGAATGCCGATCAGGTCCCGCATCAAGTCGAGCTCATCGTCATCTACATCGAGCGGATGGCGGGCTGCGGGGGCGGGCCCCAACTCGGTCCGGCGCGCCGCTACCTGCTCATAGACCAGGCTTAGAGCCGCCAGAGTGTGAGACCAGGCGTCACCTAGGTTCGGGACGTACTCGTGCATCACGGCGAAGGCGGCCGTCCTGCCATTGATCGCGACCTCGAGAGCGCCTTGCAGCGGAGCCGCGTGCTCGAAATGGGCGCTCTCGGTGAGAGCGCGCCCTACCTCTAGCTCAGGGTTCGGGCCCGGATCGAACCGACGGAACATCTTGAGGACGAGTTGGTCGCCGAACGTCAGCGAGGTATTCGATTGCTCGCCATTGCCCGGCCGGGCCGAATGGCCATCAATCGCCTTGTCCAGGCCGCGTGATGCCGCCATGGGCAGCGCCGAGACGGTCGTCTCCTTTCCCCTCAGTTTCTTGCGGTTTGCGGCCAGGCGAACGAGGGCGGCGCCGAAAGCGGGATCTGCAGTGGCGTCGTAGAGAAGACCTGTCGCGTCGCCCCCAACGACCTCGGCGATGATCGACGAAGGGGAATCGAGAAGCATTCGCTCGGCTTCGAACTCTGTCGTGACGGCAAGGGGGAGGGCGTAGATCTCCGGCTCCTCCTCGATGTAATCCACCTGGAGAAATGCGAGGACCCCATGCACACTCGGGATGTCGATCCGGTCGACGATTTGCCCGCTCCGGATGGTCTTTGCCTTGCCCCGGAACCAGCGGCGGCCGGCGAGATCTGATACGAGGATCTTTTCGAGCTCCCCGTTGGATCGAAGAACGCCGGCGGGCTTGCCATCGACCGTGATGCTGGGAAGACCTGCCGGCTCATCGGCGAGAGCCTTGGCTCGGTCGAGCCCGAACCAGAAGAAATAGTGGGGGCCGATGGTGAGCAGATAGGGATTGGGCCCCACTGCCGGGAAGCGGGCCCGCCCGAACAGCTCGACAGGCTCCACCCCCTCGAACCCCGTCAGGTCGAGCTCGACCGGTTGGGTGTGACGGGAGAGATTGGCCACGACCAGGACCGATCGTTCGCCAAGCGATCGGAGGAACGTGAGGACCTTCGGATTCTCATTGGCGACGAACTCGAGGCCGCCTCGCGAGAGCTCAGGCATCCCCTTGCGCAAGCTGAGGGCGCGCTTGACCCACCACCACATGGAGTTCGGATTGTCCCGCTGGACCTCCACGTTGACGGTCTCGTAGTGGTACTCCGGGTCGGTGATCACCGGGAAGTAGAGCCGCTGCGGGTTGGCGTCGGAGAACCCGGCGTTGCGGTCACCGGACCACTGCATCGGGGTGCGCACCCCGTTGCGGTCGCCCAGGTAGACGTTGTCGCCCATCCCGATCTCGTCGCCGTAATAGAGAACGGGTGTGCCCGGGAGTGAGAGGAGCAGGGCATTCATCAGCTCGATCTCCCGACGGTTGTTGCCGAGGAGCGGAGCCAGCCTGCGCCTGATCCCGACGTTGATCCTGGTCTGTGGGTCGTCGGCGTAGACCCGGTACATGTAGTCCCGCTCCTCGTCGGTGACCATCTCCAGCGTCAGCTCGTCGTGGTTGCGAAGGAAGATCGCCCAAGCCGAGCCCTCAGGAACGGCTGGGGTCTGCTCGAGGATGTCGATGATCGGGAACCGGTTCTCCATCCTCAATGACATGAACAGCCGGGGCATCAGCGGGAAGTGGAAACACATATGGCACTCGTCCCCATCGCCGAAGTAGGCCACGGCGTCCTCAGGCCACTGATTGGCCTCGGCGAGCAGCATCCGATCGTCGTACCGCTCGTCGACCCGGGCGCGAACGTCTTTGAGAAAGGCGTGGGTCTCGGGGAGGTTCTCACACATCGTCCCGTCACGCTCGAAGAGATAGGGAACGGCGTCGAGTCGGAGCCCGTCCACTCCGGCGGCAAGCCAGAAGTCGAGGGCGTCGAAGATTGCCTCGTGCACGGCCGGGTTCTCGAAGTTGAGGTCGGGCTGATGGGAAAAGAACCGATGCCAGTAATAGGCCCCTGCGACCGGGTCCCAGGTCCAGTTCGAGGTCTCGGTGTCCTGGAAGATGATCCTGGCGTCGGAGTAGAGATCGGGATGATCCGACCACACGTAGAAGTCACGCTCTGGGCTTCCCGCTGGGGCGTGACGGGCCCTCTGGAACCAGGGGTGCTGGTCGGAAGTGTGGTTGATCACCAGCTCGGTGATCACCTTGAGGTCGCGGCTGTGTGCCTCACGTAGGAACTGGCGGAAATCGGCCATAGTGCCGTATGAGGGGTTGATGGTCTTGTAGTCGGCGATGTCGTATCCGTCGTCACGCAAGGGTGATGGATAGAAGGGAAGGAGCCACAGGGCCGTCACCCCGAGGTCCCGCAGATAGTCCAGCTTGGAGGTCAGCCCCCGAAAGTCACCGATGCCGTCGCCATTGGCGTCCGCGAATGCCCTGACGTGGACCTCGTAGATGACGGCGTCGTGATACCAGGCGGCGTCGCGCCCCTCCTCATGGGCTTCAAATGAAGTGGTCATAGCTCTGTTCGGAGCGAATCCGTCTGCGTACCTCGAACACGTGGGCGGGGACCCCGGCAGGGTCGAGCTTGACGTAGTTCCGGGATCCCTGCCACAGATACCGACGGTCGGTGAGGAGGTCGTGGACTTCGAACTGATGATCGGCGTCCACGCCGAGCGCGTCTATGTCGAGGTCGACGAAGCCGGCCTGCTCGTAATCAGGGTCGAGGTTGGCAATTACCAGGACGAGATCGCCCACCGCTCGCTTCGAGTAGCAGATGAGACGGTCGTTGTCGGTGGTGTGAAAGGTGATGTTGTGAGTCTTCTGCAGGGCGGGGTGCTCACGTCGTGCCTTGTTCACGCGGGTGATCACCGGAGCGATGGAAGACGTGGAATCGAGATCCCACTCTCTGATCTGGTATTTCTCCGAGTCCCGGTATTCCTCGGACCCCGCGGTCAGAGGGCGGTGCTCCATCAACTCGTAAGCGGGGCCGTAAATGCCGCAGTTCGAGCTGAGGGTGGCAGCAAGCACATAACGGGTGATGAACGTCGCGCTGCCCCCGGTTTGAAGCTGCTGGGTCAAGATGTCAGGGGTGTTGGGCCAGAAATTGGGCCGGAAGAAGTCCCGCACAGCAGCCAGGTCTCCCATGTATTCGATCAGCTCATGCTTGGTGTTGCGCCAGGCGAAATAGGTGTACGACTGGGTGAAGCCGATCTCAGCCAGATAGTGCATCACCTTGGGTCGGGTGAAGGCCTCGGACAAGAAGATCACGTCAGGGTGCTCACGACGGATCTCGGATATGGCCCACTCCCAGAAGGCGAAAGCCTTGGTGTGAGGGTTGTCGACCCGGAAGATGCGGATCTCCTCTCCGATCCAGTGGTCGAAAACCTCCTTGAGGGCGAGCCAGAGACCTTTCTGATCGGATGTCTCGAAGTCGAGCGGGTAGATGTCTTGGTATTTCTTGGGCGGGTTCTCGGCATACTGGATGGAGCCGTCGGGCCGGTGCCGGAACCACTCCGGATGCTCGGCGACCCAGGGGTGGTCGGGCGAGCATTGAAAGGCGATATCGAGAGCGATCTCCAGCCCCTTCTCAGTTGCCGCGTCGCGCAGGGCCCGGAAGTCTTCGATCGTTCCGAGTTCGGAGTGAATGGTGGTGTGCCCACCCTCGGCCGACCCGATTGCCCAGGGAACTCCCGGGTCGTCTGCCCCCGACTCGAGGCTGTTGTTGGCACCCTTCCGGAAGGTTGTCCCGATGGGGTGAATTGGGGGCAGATAGAGCACATCGAACCCCAACTCGGCCACATAGCCCAGTTGCTTGGCCACGTCGGCAAAGGTTCCGTGCCTGCCGGGGCTCACCGACCAGGACCTGGGGAACATCTCATACCAGGTCGAGAATCCGGCCAGCTCGCGGTCGATGATGACCTCGAACCGAGAGGACCGAGTGGAGCGCGTCCGGTCCGGTGCGGAGCTCATGGCCTCGGAGAGCTCTTCGGAGAACGCTCCCTCCAGACGCTCGGCCAAATCGAGGGTGGCATCGCCGAACACCGAGGCCTGCTTTCTCAGAGCTCGGCCCGTCTTGCCCCGGGCGCGGGTCGCCGCCGCGTCCACCAGCTCCGCCCCGATGAGGAGGTCGATTGAGACGTCCTGCTCGGCGCCGACCTTCTTCCCGAGGCCTTCGAGCCATGTGGCGAAATGGTCCTGCCACCCTTCGACCTCGAACTGCCAGACGCCGAGGCTGTCGGGTGTGAACTCGCCTGTCCATCGGTCATTGCCGACCGATGTCATGGGGGTCTCCTGCCAGCGTCTCGACCCTGTCTTCCGGCTCCTCAGCAAGGCCCCAATTGCGTCGTGCCCGTCGCCGAACACATCGGCCTCTATCACAACCGGTTCGCCGATCACACGCTTGGCCGCGTGACGACCGCCATCGACCTGCGGGGTCACGGCCTCGATCACGACCCGGCTCGTCGCGGCGGGGATCCTCGCCATGGGAGTCGAATCTAACGGCGCCCCACGAATGGGGACACTTCGCGCTCGTAGACCACCCGGCCGTTCACACCTTCCAGGTTCGACGGCGCTTTCTCGAGCCGGGTCAGGAGCTCCGGCTCGAGGTCGACACCGACGTGCTCCCGCGCCAGATCACAGACGCGGCCGGCATGCCGCAACACGAACACAGCCTCCAGGCCGGATATGTCATCGAAGAACCAGCCGCATGAGGTGTACATCAACATGGCGTGCTCTTGGATCTCGAGCAGCCCGAGTGCTCGCTGCCGCTCCCCTTCCTCGAGCCCCGGCTTGACATGTTCATCGAGGAAGCGATGGGCCGGTTCGCCCAGGACGATCGATATGTAGTCGTCCCTCGCAGACCACGAGTCGGCCAAGAGCTCTCCGCCGATGGCCTCGAACGGCCCGATCAGCTGGTCACGAAGCCAGTCGAGGGCTGAGCGAAGGGGCTCTCGCCACAACTGGTGGCCGGTCGGCTCCCGACCCGTCTTGCATCCGCAGTCAGACCGCCAGCGCTCCACGCCGTGGGCGCAGCTCCAAGAGGTGCCCTCGACGATCGTCGCCTTGCGGCTCGGGGGATGCGCCTCCATGTATTCGGCGTAGTTGGTGAGCGTGGCGCCGGGGCTCGCTTCGATGGCCTCCAGAGCCACAGCCAGGGCCATCTCGCCATGACGATGGTGATGGCCGTAGGTCTCACCGTCGGTGGCGACGTGGGCGAGCCGAGGGTCGTCACCGGGGTGACCAATCGAGCCAAGCATTCGCGCGGCCAGTGCGTTGCCGTCTTCGAGCAAACGCTCGAACGCGATCTCCCGTGATAGGGGCCCGTCGTAGAAGAAGACCGTGATGGTGCGTCCTTCCCACAGCTCGACGAGGTAGGGATTACGGGTGTCTACCGACCCATCGCGCACATCCGCCCAAGACCCGTCGCCTGATTCGACCGCTGCGGCCTGATAGGGCGAGAGGACGGTGAATCGGATGCCCTCCCTGGCGAGTACGTCGAGGCTCTCGAGATCCACCGCGGTCTCCGGCAGCCACATTCCCTCGGGAATGCGACCGAAGCGGTGCTTGAAGTCGGCAATCCCCCACCGAACCTGGGTGACTTTGTCCCTGGCGTTGGAGAGCGGAAGGATGGCGTGGTTGTAGGCCTGGGCCATCGCAGAGCCGTGTCCCCCAAAGCGCCGAGCTGACGCCGCGTCCGCCTCGATCACGGCCCGGTAGGTGTCTTGGTCGCCCTTCTCCAACCAGCTGAGCAGCGTTGGGCCGAAGTCGAAGCTGATCCGCTGGTAGTTGTCGATCTCCCTCAGCACCTCGCCATCCCCGCCGAGGATCTGAGCCCGGGCGTTGGCGGCGTACGACTCCTCTGTGATCCGTGCGTTCCAGTCGTGCCAAGGAGCAGCGGTGGGCTGCTCGGGGACCTCTCCGGTGAACGGGTTTTCCCGCGGTGGTTGGTAGAAGTGGCCGTGGATGCAGACGTAGTTGCTCAACCGATCAGCCAGACCGACTCTGTTCGTGCAGGAGGACCACCACGCCGAGCGGTGGAAGATTCAGATCGATGCTGTGCGGGCGCCCGTGGTGGGGCGCAGCCACCGGTCCGGTGTCAACGGCGCCAAGGTTGCCTTGCCCACTCCCCCCATACACCTCGGCGTCTGTGTTCAGGAGCTCGTCCCAACGCCCGGGACCGGGCACACCGATCCGATAACCGTGACGTGGGACCGGTGTCAGATTGAGGGCAACGAGAACGGCCTCCCCAGCGGACGACCGTCGAAAGTAGGCAATAACACCGTTGGATGAGTCGTCAGCCACCGCCCATTCGAACCCGGCCGGGTCACAGTCGAGTTGGTGCAGTGAGGCCCGTTCCGAGTAAACCCGGTTGAGGTCGGCGACGAGACGCTGGATGCCTCGATTCGGCTCGAGGGCCGCTCCTGCCCAGTCCAGCTCCCCGTCGTGGTTCCACTCGGTGCGCTGTCCGATCTCGCAACCCATGAAAAGGAGCTTCTTGCCCGGCTGGGTCCACATGTAGGCGAGAAGGAGGCGGAGAGTGGCGAACTTCTGCCAGTCGTCACCCGGGAACTTCTCGAGAAGCGCCCTCTTCCCGTAAACGACCTCGTCATGGGAGATGGGGAGGATGAAGTTCTCGGTGAAGGCGTACATCGCCCTGAAGGTGAGCTCGTTGTAGTGATAGGAGCGGTGCACCGGCTCCCGGGACAGATGCTGGAGCGTGTCGTGCATCCACCCCATGTCCCATTTCAGCCCGAACCCGAGCCCGCCCACGTCCGTGGGCCGGGACACCATCGGCCAGGCCGTGGATTCCTCGGCGTAGGTCTGCACGTCCGGGTACTCCCTGTACACGACCTCGTTGAACCGTTTGAGGAATGTGATCGCCTCCAGGTTTTCCCGACCACCCTGCGGGTTGGGAATCCACTGGCCCCGCTTGCGGGAGTAATCGAGGTAGAGCATCGACGCCACCGCATCCACGCGCAGCCCGTCGACGTGATAGCGGTCCAACCACAAAAGTGCGTTGCTGATCAGGAAGGCGGGGACTTCGGACCTCCCGTAGTTGTAGATGTAGGTGTTCCAGTCCGGGTGGAACCCGCTCTTTGGATCGGAATGCTCGTAGAGATGAGTCCCGTCGAACAGGCCGAGGCCGTGCCCGTCGGTGGGGAAATGTGACGGGACCCAGTCGAGGATGACACCGATCCCAGCTTGGTGAAGGGCGTCGATCAGGCCCATGAAGTCCTGCGGGGTGCCATACCTGCTGGTTGGGGCGAAGTACCCGGTCGTCTGATAGCCCCACGACCCGTAGAAGGGGTGCTCGGTGACGGGCATCATCTCGACGTGGGTGAAGCCGAGCCCGGCCAGGTAGGTCGGGAGCTGTTCAGCCAATTCCAGATAGGTCAGATGACGGCCACCTTCACCACGCCGCCAGGAGCCAAGATGCATCTCGTACACCGCGATTGGTGTGTCCAGGGCGTTCCGGCTCTTGCGATCGCGCATCCAGTCCCCGTCACCCCACGCGAAATCCAGATCCCACACCTTCGAGGCGGTGTGGGGTGGTGTCTCGGCGTGGAAGCCGAACGGGTCCGCCTTTTCCGCTACGAAGCGCCCGTTGACGATGTGGTACTTGTAGGCCGAGCCCTGGGCGGCACCCGAGGCCAGACCCTCCCAGATCCCTGATACGCCTCGGGGTCGAAGCGGATCGGAAACCGGATCCCACCCGTTCCAGTCACCGATCACCGACACCGAGTCGGCGTTCGGCGCCCACACCGCGAACCAGGTTCCCCCCTCGACTTCATGCGCCCCGAGTTTCTCGTACAACCGGTGGTGGGTCCCCTCGTTCCAGAGGTGGATGTCGTCCTCACTGAGGGGGCTGTAGATAGCTGGGCCTGGGCCTGGCACCACGATGAGTGTATTCCGGGGTGAGATTTGGCCTTGCGCTGGCGCAAATCATGCCCTGAGGGGATGAGTCACACGGCCCAAACACCCGACCCGAGGTAATGCCGAGATAAAAGCCAGCACAGACCAAGGAAAGGGAAACAACACCATGGCATATGCCATCGACACAGCCGACAGACGTCGGAGGCGTGCACTCCGGGCAGCCACCCCGCTCGCCGCCCTGCTCGTCGCCGCCCTTCTGATTTGGCAGGGGAGCGACGCCGCATTCAGCGCGACCACGGACAACACCAATGACACCTGGGCCACTGGCAACATGGTCCTGACCAACAACGGTGGTGGCACCACATACGCGGGCACCACCGCCGCCCTGTTCAATGAGGGCAACCTCAAGCCGGGTGACACCGGTGTCAAGTGCATCACGGTCCACTCCGGTGGGTCGCTGGCCGGCAACCTCCGGATGTATCGGGGCGCCATCACCGGCACCAACAGCGCCGCCCTGGCCGCATGGATCAACGTGACCGTGGACGCCCAGGCAGTGTCCGCCGCCACCAACGTGCAGGCGAACTGCGCCGGCTACACCGGGGGAACCGGTGGGGCCGTGTTCAACGGCACTCTGACCGGCATGCCTACCACTTACGCGGGGGCCACTGGCACTGCGGTTGCCGCCGGTGCACAGCGGGTCGTCTACCGCATCAGCTGGACGATCAACACAGCAGCGGACAACACAGTGCAGAGCTCATCGGCTATCGCCAACCTCAACTGGGAGATCAACTGATCAGCCCGAGGTCAATGAACTGAGCCAGCCGGCCCCGGCACCGGACCCGTCAAGTCTGAGGGACGACCCCCAGACCCCCGCCGGTCCGGGC
>JALDXM010000039.1:0-10085 GCA_032155085.1 Actinomycetota bacterium
ATCGAAGAAGACGATGTCGTGTGACTCCGGGATCGCAGGGTCCAGGGCCTCTGTGTAGGAATCGGCCGAAGCGATGCCTGAGCTCCCCGGGCCACCGGTTGCCGTCACGAACACCCCCGTCGTCTCCCCACCGGCAGGCATCACTGCGAAAGTCACCGGGATCGTCCGCTCGTCCTCCGGACTGAAGTGGTCGAGCGGCATGTCGATCGTGATGCACGTGAAATCGGATTCCGGACACAACTCGCCGTCGAGGTCCTCGAGGATCTGATCCGTCGCCGGACGGGTAAGCGTCGTGGACGTCGCCTGCATCGTGGTCGTGGGTTGGGCGGTGGGCGGTCCCTCGGATGTGGGCCCAACCGATGTCGCCGTCCCGTCGTCAGCACCCGAGGTGGTGCAGCCACTGACCAGCAACAAGACTCCGATCAGGGTCCACCGCCGCATTCGGGCCATCGTACGCGTGGGGTCTGCCCTCAGCCATACTCCTGTCCTTGCCCCAATTCCTCGCCCGATCACTCGTCTTCATCACTTCGGCGGCAGTCCTGATCCTCGAGATCCTGGCCGGGCGAGTGCTTGCCCCGTACCTCGGCATCAGCCTCGAGGTCTTCACCGGCATCATCGGGGTGATCCTGGCCGGGATCTCGGTCGGCGCTTGGGCAGGGGGCCGGGCGGCGGACCGGGGCGACCCGAAGCGGCTAATCGGCCCGCTTCTGGTGGCAGGTGGGCTCACGGCGATGGCTGCACCCCTCCTCGTCGACCTCATCGGCCCCGCAGCGTCGACCGGCGCACTCTCCATCGTCGGGCTCACGCTCATCGGATTCTTCGCACCAGCCGCAATCCTGTCCGCCATCCCCCCGATCGTGGTCAAGATACGGCTGGCGTCATTGCAGGAGACCGGTACGGTCGTGGGCTCTTATTCGGCGATAGGAACCGCGGGCGCGCTGTTCGGCACCTTTGTCACCGGATTCATCTTGATCGCTGCCTTTCCCACGCGGCCGATCGTGATCGTGGTCGGGGTCGTGCTCGTCGCGCTCGGTGTCGGACTTTGGGCGACACGAACCACGTTTTCCGCCGTGGCCTCGATCGGGGGTCTTGCCCTGCTCGGATGGCTCCTGGTGGCCTTCGACGGCCCGTGCCAGTACGAGACGACCTATCACTGCGCCGAGGTGGTAGTCGATCCTGAGCGGCCGTCTGGCCGTCTCCTGATCCTCGACCGCGGGCACAACAGCTACGTGGACCTGGAAGACCCCACTCATCTCGAGTTCCGCTACATCAGGGTCATGGTCGACCTGATCGACGTGGAGATGCCGGAGGGACCACTCGAAGTCCTCTCTATTGGGGGGGGCGGCTTCACCTTCCCTGGTTATCTCGACGCCACGAGGCCCGGCACGAATCATGTGGTCCTCGAGATCGACTCCTCACTTGTCGACATCGGTCGGGCCGACCTCGGGTTCGAAGACGAGGCGGATGTGATCATCGACGACGCCCGGCGCTCGATCGACGGGGTTCCACCCGGATCGGTCGACGTGGTGATCGGAGATGCCTTCTCCGGCCTCACCGTGCCCTGGCATCTGACCACCGTCGAGTTCGTCGAGACCGTCGGCGAGAAGCTGGCGCCCGGGGGGCTCTACACGATCAACATCATCGACCGGCCCGAAGCTCGGTTCGCCAGGGCCAAGGCGGCGACCCTGGAGCAGGTGTTCGAGCATGTGGCTGTCTTCGCACCGCCTGGCTATTTCACCGGGCGGAGCGGCGGGAACTATGTCTTGGTCGGCTCCAACGACCCAATCGACATGGAACGGGTGACTGCAGCGACCCGGGCGAGAGGTGGTGTCGAGATCGGGCTCACGGGGCCTGAACTGGACCGGTTCGTCGACGGTGCCGATCCACTGACGGACGACTATGCGCCCGTCGATCAGATGCTGACCGGCCTGTGAGGATGCACAGTTAGGGTGGGCAGATGTTGCGAGCAAACCTGGAGAATCGGCAGTCGGTAGAAGGCCCGCACGGAGTGACCCTCGTCCACGCCCACTCTTCGCTGCATGCCGCTACGTCTGCTGGAGGTGGCGGATACACCTACAGCCGCCCGGTGGCGGTGAGACATGAGGCAACCGGTGTGGTGGTCCCGATCCGGGATCACGTGATGGTCTTGAGGCTGGGTGCACTCACAGTCATCCTTCTGCTCACGATCGTGCGGTGGATCCGTGGCCGCTGAGTCGGCTTCCGCCCAAGGTATCGCGTCCTACATCTCTGATGCATTGACCAGTCTGTTCGGAGAGGCGTCCCCCTCGGCGCTGTTCTCTGAGCCGATCGAACAGGGCGATCAGGTGATCATCACCGCAGTGGCCTGGGAGCGAGCCGGCGGGTTCGGATTCGGTTCGGGCCAAGGCGAGGGCGAGAACATGGAGAGTGGCAGCGGGGAAGGTGGCGGCGGCGGCGGCTTCTCTCAGGGCCGGCCGGTGGCAGTGATCAAGATCGGGCCGGCCGGAGTGGAAGTCAGCCCGGTGATCGATTTCACCAAGATCGGGATCACCATGCTCCTCGCAGGGGTAGGCGTCTGGAGAGCCCTCACCCGCTGACGTCTGACTTCACCACCAGGACGTCGCATTTGGCTGCCTTGAAGGTCTCGTCGGCCGTTGAGCCGAGCAGGGCTCTCGTGACGCGGCCGCGGCCACGGGGGCCAACAACGAGGACCGATGCCCCCACCTCGTCGCAATAGGCGATCAGGGCCTTGCCCGGGTTGCCATCGCTCTCGACCCGAATCACGTCCGGGGTGTCGAGGTCGATCACCGTCCTGGCCAGCCGCCAGATCTCGATCCGATCGGACTCCGCCAGCTCACGAGTGTTGATGGACTGGTCACCCTTCAGATGGAGGACAGCAGGCGTCACATCGAGGACATGGACGACATGGAGCGGGACACCACGCCATTGTGCCTCTCGGGCGGCGTGACGAAGGGCTTCGAACCCGGCTTCGGACCCGTCGATGCCCACAACTACAGGGCCTTCGTTCGCTGGTTCCGACATGGTCGGCCGCATCCTGGCACAAACAGAGGCCAGGGCTGAGGAGTGGAGCCCTACCATCGCGCCGATGCCGGTCGTCGAGGTCGTGGGGCTGAAGAAGTCGTACGGTGACGTGCTCGCCGTCGCCGGGATCGACCTGACTATCGAATCCGGCGAGGTGTTCGCGCTGCTCGGGCCAAACGGAGCCGGCAAGACCACGACGGTGGAGATCCTGGAGGGCCACCGATCGGCCGACGGAGGGCGGATCGACGTCCTGGGTCATGATCCTGCCACCGGGGGAAGGTTGTATCGAGAGCAAATCGGAATCGTCCTCCAGGAAGGCTCGGTGGAACGGGAGCTGACTGTTAGGGAGGCCCTGGAGGTCTACGGAGGCATGTATCCCCGGCGGCGTGACCCCGGTGAGCTGATCGACCTGGTGGGTCTGGGGGAGAAGGCCGACTCCCGGATCAAGACGCTCTCCGGCGGCCAACAAAGACGGCTGGAGCTAGCCCTGGGACTGGTGGGTGACCCAGAGCTCCTATTCCTCGACGAGCCGACGACCGGCTTCGACCCTTCTGCCCGACGTCAGGCGTGGGAGATCCTGGACGACCTGACGGAGATGGGCAAGACGATCCTCCTCACCACCCACTACATGGATGAGGCGCAGCACCTGGCCGACCGCATTGCCATCATCGACCATGGGCGGATCGTCGCCGAAGGCACCCCGGAAACACTCGGGGGCCGGGACGACGGGAAGAGCTCGATCAGGTTTGCCCTGCCCACGGGGGTGTCGCTGGAGGAGGTGCCAGTTTCGGGCGCCGCCTTGCGGGATGGCTTGGTGCAGTTGGAGGCCGACTCACCGACCCGGGCCCTGCACGAGCTGACCACCTGGGCCATCGGCAAAGGCGTCGAGCTGGAGCGTCTCCAGATCACACGGCCCTCCCTTGAAGACGTCTATCTGGAGCTGACGGGCGATGACTGAGGTCGCGCAGAGGCCGTCGGTTGGTTCGTTGCTCTGGCAGCAAATCCGGTACCAGAACAAAGTCTTCTGGCGGACCCCCATCGCCGCATTCTTCACCATCGTTTTCCCGCTGATGCTGTTGGTGCTGTTCACAGCCATCTTTGGAAACGAGGAGATCGAGGGCCTGGGCATCACCACCGCCCAGTACTTCACTCCGGGCCTCGCCGTGTTTGCCGCGGTCTCCGCCACCTACACCAACCTTGCTATCGGTACCGCCATCGCCCGTGACAACGGCATCCTCAAGCGAGTTCGGGGGACACCGATCCCACCATGGGCTTACATCGCCGGCCGGATCGCGTCCTCGGTCTATCTGGCATTCATCGCCATGGTGCTGATGATGGCTGTTGGCGTCGCCTTCTACGGAGTGCAGATCTACGCCAGGACCGTGCCGGCCGCCCTCCTCACGTTCTTCGTCGGGGTGAGCTGTTTCGCCGCCCTGGGCATGCTGGTCGCGGCGCTCGCGCCCAACGGTGATGCCGCTCCTGCGATCACCAACGCCACCCTCCTCCCGGTTGCCTTCATCTCCAACATCTTCTTTCCCATCGAGGACCCTCCTCGCTGGATGGAGATCCTGGGGGACTTCTTCCCGCTCAAGGCATTCGCCGAGTCGTTCCGAGATGCGTTCGACCCGACCCTCACCGGCGCCCAATTCCACTGGGCCGACATCGGTTACATGCTCCTCTGGGGGGCTGTCGCCGGGCTGCTCGCGGTCCGTTTCTTCCGCTGGGAGCCTTCGGCCGGCCGATCCCGACGGAAGAAGTCGAGAGGAGACGCTGGATTGGAGAGCGTCTGATCGGGGAATAGGCGACGAATGGAGACGTGGCTACGATCCGCCGCCGTGCCCCCGCTCAGCGGCCCGTTCCTCGCCATTTCCGTCCTGCTCGCTGTTGCCGGGCTCATGAAGCTGTATCGGCCTCGCTTCACAGCCGGAGCTCTGCGGGGGGTGGGAATCCCGGCCAATGAAACCGCCGTCCGTCTGCTCGGCGCTGCCGAGCTCGCGGTCGGGACATGGGCGGTTGTGACCGGTGGCCCCGCCGGTGCTGCCGCCGTGGGCGTGTTCTACGTCGGCTTCGCAGTGTTCGTGGTGGTGGCACTTCGAAGCGGCTCGCCGATCTCGAGTTGTGGCTGTTTCGGCAGCGACGACACCCCACCGAGCATCGGACACTTGGTGCTCGACGTGATGGCGTCGTTGGTCGCTTTCTGGGTCGCCTTGAATCCGCTCGGCCCCTGGGTCGGGATGACAGGTGAGCCGTTGTCTGCCATCGTGCCCTTCCTCTTGTTCGCCGGAGCCACCGTCTACCTCCTCTATGCCATCGTCAACGTCCTCCCAGCCCGGGTGCCACGCGCCCCGACCCCGACCATCCAGTTGTCGCCGACGAGGGGCCGGTGAGTGAGTAAGACCTTGGTCAAGCGGGCCACCGGTCTGGTGGACCGCCCGGTGAGCCGGCGAGGTTTCTTGAGGCGGATGACGATGGGGGCGACCGCCCTTGCCGTCACCCCGCTTTTCTACATGACCCGGCCGGTCACCGCGTATGCGGCGATTTGCTCCTGCTCCGGCTCGAGCTGTGACTGTGGGGCGATGTGTTGTGACGGTTACACCGAGTTCTGTTGCAGCATCTACGGCGAGAACGCCTGTCCTTCCGGGACGATCCCGGCGGGGTGGTGGAAGGCCGACGGCTCAGGGATCTGTGACAACCAACTCGGGCCGCAGCCTCGCTATTACCTCGACTGCAACATCGCGACGTGCGGCTCATGTGGCTGCGGTGGCAGCGGGATATGCGGCGGTGGCTGTCAACAGGGGACGAGTTTCTCCTGTGGGTGTGCCAACGGCGACTGTGGGCTCAGAAAGTCTTCCTGCACAGGCTTCCGGTATGGCCAGTGCAATCAGGATGTGGCCTGCGTCGGCCCGATCGTGTGCCGGGTCGTCACATGTACCCCGCCCTGGGTGTGGGACGACTCCTGCACAACGGCGTCGGCCACCGACAACAACACGCGGTTCCACAACGCAGCCTGTCTCCAGCAGCCTGGTCTGCCTGCCCCCCTCCCTGCCGGAATCGCGGTGGCCGGGGATTGGACAGGTGCTGGACGTGATATGCCCGGCGTTTTCGTCAACGGCCGATGGCATCTGCGACGTGCCGGCGGCGGCGACATCGTCTTCGATTTCGGCGGTCCCGGCGACCGGCCCGTGGTCGGGGACTGGAACGGCGACGGGATCGATACCCCAGGGGTGTTCCGGAACGG
This sequence comes from Actinomycetota bacterium, assembly GCA_032155085.1. Lineage (GTDB taxonomy): Bacteria > Actinomycetota > Acidimicrobiia > Spongiisociales > ZC4RG35 > JARDZU01. Next base: position 6,260 of record JALDXM010000039.1, read on the forward strand.
GACTTTCTATCTGCGGAATTCCAACAACACCGGCATCGCCGACATCACTTTCGACTTAGGAGAACCCGGGGATTACCCGCTGTCCGGCGACTGGACCGGCAAAGGCTTCGACTCGGTTGGGGTCCACCGGAATGGCGTGTGGTATCTACGCAACTCGAATAGCACGGGCTCTGCCGACATCACCTTCGGGTTTGGCGACCCAGGCGACCGGCCCATCATGGGTGACTGGAACGGCGATGGCATCGACACTCCAGGGCTATACCGGCGTGACTCCTGGTACCTCCGAAACTCCAACACAACTGGCGTAGCCGATCTCAGCTTCCTCTTCGGCGACCCTGGCGACCAGGCGGTGATCGGCGACTGGGATGGCACCGGAACCCAGACTCCGGGGATCGTCAGAGCCCGTCGCTTCTATTTGCGCAACTCCAACTCGTCGGGTTTCGCCGACCAGGTGGTGTGATGACGGCTGTTTTGATCATCGAGGGCATTGCCATCATCCTGCTGGCCATCCTGGTGGTGGGCCTCCTGCGAAGCAACGCGGATGTCCTCCGCGCTCTCCACGAGGTGGGGGCGGGAGAGCCTGGGGCGGGGTCCGGCCGCACGCGGCATCAACACGCCGCCCCTGAGCGCGAGGGCGTCGCCCCCGACGTCAGTGGCTCGACCTTGAGCGGATCGGCGCTTCATGTGGGTGTCAGCGGGACGACACATCCCACTTTGCTCGCCTTCCTGTCAACAGGATGTTCGGCTTGTGTCGGGCTATGGGAAGGTCTGGCCACAGGTGTGGGCCGCATCGGCAGTGACGACACCCGACTGGTCGTGGTCACCAAGGGACCGGAGGCCGAAAGCGAGTCACGTCTCCGGGATCTGGCTCCCGCCGGCGTCGCCCTGGTCCAGTCCACGGATGCATGGACTGACTACGAGGTGCCGGTATCGCCCTACTTCGTCTTGGTCGATGGGCCGTCCGGATCTGTGATCGGTGAGGGGTCAGCGGGCTCTTGGGGTCAAGTGGGGTCGTTGATGAGCCAGGCTCTTGCCGATGCAGGGAGCAATCGCCCGGATTTCATCGACAATGGCGAGCTGAGGGCGGATGCCGAGATTCGTCGGGCCGGGATCCATCCGGGTGATCCCAGCCTGTATCACGACGAACGTCCGGGTAGCGAAACCGGGTGACCGCGCCATGGTGAAGTCCGCCGGTATCGAAGTCGCGGTGCCCCAGGGTTGGGACGCCGAGATCTACCGCCGTGAGGGTGAGCTGACCGGACAGGCCGTCGGTGGTGCCTCGCACCCCGTCGTGCATGTCGGGACGTTTCCCCTGCCCCCGGGTCGGGGTGACTTCGGATCTGGCGCGGTGGAGATCATGAACCAGGATGACCTACTGGTCGTGCTCTTCGAGTACGGACGGGAGTCAGCCGGGAGCCCTCTCTTTGCCCGCTCGGGTATCCCGCGTGTGGCAGCGGCCGACTTCGGTCCGAACAACATGCAACGACCCATCGCCGGCCAGTCGGGCGCCCAATATTTCTTCAACCAGGCGGGGCGGGCCTTCTGCCTGTATGTAGTCCTCGGCTCTCATGCACGCCGCAATGAGCTGATTCCCGAGGTGAACCACGTCCTCGCCGGGCTCACGATCGATCCGGAGTAACAGATGCACACACCTGATCCCGACCGTTACAACCGAATGACCTACGCCCGGTCGGGTCGAAGCGGGCTCGACCTCCCCCGGATCTCGCTCGGGCTCTGGCACAACTTCGGAGGCGATGGCCTGGGTGAAGAGCAGCGTCGCATGCTGCTCAACTCATTCGATCGGGGAATCACCCACTTCGATCTGGCCAACAACTACGGCCCACCACCCGGGTCTGCGGAGACGAACTTCGGCTCGATCATGGCGACCGATCTCCGCCCTTATCGTGACGAGCTGGTCATCTCCACCAAGGCCGGCTACGACATGTGGGACGGCCCGTATGGCGACCGTGGCTCGCGCAAGTACTTGCTGGCCAGCCTCGACCAGAGCCTGGCCCGGATGGGTCTGGACTACGTGGACATCTTCTACTCCCACCGGTACGTGCCCGACACGCCGCTGGAAGAGACGATGGGTGCGCTCGATCATGCCGTGAGGTCGGGAAAGGCCCTCTACGTCGGAATCTCGTCGTACGGCCCTGAGAAGACGAGGGAGGCGGCCCGCATCCTCGCCGACCTGAGGACGCCCTTCATCATCCATCAGCCCTCGTATTCGATGCTCAACCGTTGGGTCGAAGACGGCCTGCTCGACGTGCTCGAGGACATAGGCATCGGCTGCATCGTCTTTTCCCCATTGGCCCAGGGGCTTCTCACCAACAGATACCTCGACGGCGTCCCGGCCGATTCCAGGGCGACGGGTGGCGACTCGTTCGACATGGGGATGCTCAGCGAGGAGAACCTGTCCCGGGTCCGTGCACTCGATGGCGTGGCGTCGAAGCGTGGCCAAACCCTCGCTCAGATGGCGATCTCCTGGGTTCTGCGTGATCCCCGGGTCACCTCGGCCCTGATCGGGGCCAGCCGCTGGTCGCAGATCGAGGACGCCCTGGGGGCGCTCGACAACACCGAGTTCACCCAGGACGAGCTCGAGCAGATCGACCGATATGCCGTCGAAGGCGACATCAACCTTTGGGCAGGCTCCAGCGAGCACGGCTGACACAGCCCGATGAGAGACTCTTCGGTGCGCCGCTGGTCCACTGTGCACCGGGCTATCTATCGGTGGAGCGGTGGCCGGCTCGGCAGCCGCCTCGTCGGAAACGACATGCTTCTGCTCACCACCCGGGGCCGAAAGACAGGGAAGGCCCACACGGTCCCCCTCCTCTGCCTGCACGACGACGAGACCATTGCCGTGATCGCCTCGTACGGGGGACGGGACTACCACCCGGCCTGGTATCTGAACCTGGTCGATGCACCGGAGGTGTCGGTGCAGACCGCAGACGGGTCTATGCGTCTCATCGCCAGAACCGCCGCTCCGGCCGAGCGGGAGATGTGGTGGCCGCGGATCGTGGAGGCGTACTCGGACTACGCCACATACCAGGGCAGGACGACGCGAGAGATACCGGTCGTCCTCCTCGAGCCGGACTCTTGACACCCGCATAATCTCGACCCGATGGCAGTCTCAGACCGTCTGGCCCCGTTCGGCGTGACGATCTTCAGCGAGATGTCCGCCCTCGCTGTCGAGCTGGACGCGATCAACCTGGGGCAGGGCTTCCCGAACTGGGATGGGGCCGGCTTCGTCAAGGAGGCGGCGGCGCGCTCGCTGGCGGAAGGTGGGCACGACCAGTACCCGCCCAGCCAGGGAGTGCTGGCCCTTCGGGAGGCGATCGCCACCCGCTACGGGCCCCTGCTCGGCCGCTCGCTCGACCCGGCCGGCGAGGTGACTGTCACCTGTGGGTGCACCGAGGCTTTGGCCGCTTCGTTCCTCGGCCTCATCGACCCCGGGGACGAGGTGATCCTCATCGAGCCCTTCTACGACGCCTACCCGGTGTTCGTGTCGATGACCGGCGCCGTCCCTCGCTACCTGACCCTTCGACCGCCCTCGTTCGAGCTCGATCTGGACCGACTCCGCTCATTGTTCACGCCCCGGACCAAGGCGATCGTCCTCAACAACCCCAACAACCCGACAGGGAGGGTGTTCAGCGACGACGAGCTCTCGGCGATCGCCACCCTGTGTCTGGAACACGACGTCATCGCCATCACCGATGAGGTTTACGAGGAGATGGTCTACGACGGCGAGCACCGGCGTCTGGCCACATGCGACGGCATGTGGGACCGCACCGTGACCCTGTCCTCTTTGGGCAAGACCTTCTCGCTG
>JALDXM010000040.1:0-9997 GCA_032155085.1 Actinomycetota bacterium
GCCCGGAGCGCCTCGCCGTATCGGAGGGTGAGCTCGAACTGCCCGTCGTCATACTCCGAGTTGACCGACTCGAGCTCGATGCCCATGGAATGGGCGGTGTCCATGATCTCCTCGATGGTCCCGGATGGATCGACCGCGGTCCCGGTGCCGTAGACATATGAGCCCGGGGTGTGGATCGGCTGCCACCCGCGGTTCTCATCAGGCTCGAAGAGGAATGCCTCCAGCTCGAACCCGACCATCGGCTCGTAGCCGGCGGTTCGCCAGTCGCTCACCACCCGTTCCAGAATCGAGCGCGGAGCCAGTTCGATCGGTGCTTCGTCTTTGGTGATCGACGCGACGACCACCCCGGTGTCCCGCTCCCATCCGGGGCGGACCTGGTCGATGTCAAAGCGGGCCTCGACGTCGGGGAAACTCTCGTGGTGGGCGCCCGGGAACGGGATCATCTCGCGGTTCAGCTGAAGGGAAAAGAGGGCCACGCAATGATTCGACCCCTCAGCCGCTCGGGCGGCCGAGAGATACTTGCCCCGCGCCAGCCCGAGATGATCGGGCCAGAGGAACCTAACGCGGCTGTAGGGGACCTCGCTCACCAGCCCTGACACAGTATCAAGCGGTTCGTTGCTGCGACAGGGGGCTCATTTGCCCACTGATACGCTGGCCGCCGTGCGGACCCTCGTCGTCGAACACGACCCCCTCTCCACGCCCGAGCGGGTGGGCGCACATCTGGAGAAGAGGGGAGCGCGGCTGGAGCCGTTCGTGGTGGTGGAGGAAATCGACGACCCTTCAGTGGGCAATGTCTTCCCCGACGACGGCTACGACCTGGTGGTACTGATGGGCTCGCCGTGGTCGGTCTACGAAGACCGGGTGCAGGGGTGGGTCGGCCCGGAGCTGTCCTTCATCCGCAATCGGATCGGGGCCGGTAAGCCCTTGCTCGGGATCTGCTTCGGAGCCCAAGCGATGTCGGCAGCACTGAGTGGGTCAGTTCGGCACGCAGATCGGCCCGAGTACGGCTGGACCAGCATCTCATCCAGCACCGAGGAGATAGCCGACGGTCCCTGGTTCCAATTCCATCACGACGAGTTCACCTTGCCCCCAAGGGCGATCGAGCTGGCGCGGAACGATTCAGGGGTTCAGGCCTTCCGCACTGGCCGCGCCCTCGCCACTCAGTTCCACCCTGAGATGAGCGGTGAGCTCCTGGCGTCATGGTGTGAGATCCCGGACGGGGCCAAGGAGCTCGTGGAAGCCGGGCATGACCCGGATCAGATGATCGAGGAGAGCAGGCTCAAGGCGATGGAGTCACAGCCGGCTCTCGAGCGGCTGCTCGACTGGTTTCTCGAAGATGTGGCCGGCGGCTCAGGCCGCTGAGGGGGCGGGGTAGGTCAGGTCGGCCATGACCTCCTCGAATGGGAGGTCGAGGTCCAGCAGGTAGAAGGGTGGAGCCGGCTGACGACGTCTACGACGCAGGTTCTTGAAGAATGTCATCTCAAGTCTCCTCGGTTGCCTGAGATCCGAAACTCCCCCAGAGTTAGTTTCGGATCGCTACTGACAACCCTACTCCAAGAGGGTAGTGCATTGCAACTCGAAACTCGCTACGCTGGCCACATGCCCCGCAAGTCGCTTCAACACCTGGAATGTGCCGTGGCCAACACCGTCGAGATGGTCAACGACTCCTGGACCATCCTCATCCTGCGCGACGCCTTCCTAGGTGTGCGACGCTTCGACGACTTCGTCAACGACCTGGGCATCGCCCGCAATGTCCTGAGCGATCGACTCGAGCGTCTCGTCGCCGACGGGATGCTGGAGACCAGGCTCTATCAGGAGAGGCCCCCCCGGCACGAGTATCGGCTCACCGAGCAGGGCAAAGACCTGTTCGACGTATTGATGACCCTGTGGAGCTACGGAGAGCGATGGAAGCCGCCGTCACCGAAGCTCCGTCAGAGGGTGATCCACGTCACTTGTGGTCAGGAGGCCCGTGCCGTGACCCATTGCGCCAACTGCGGCGAGAGGCTCACCCGACGCGAGGTACGGGTCGAACCGGAGCTTCCCGTCGTGCGGGAGCGGGCCGACGAGACGCTGGTCGCCACGTCATGACCCTCTCCATCGACTACAGGACCTGCCCATTGTGCGAGGCGACCTGTGGCCTCGAGGTGAGCTACGAGGATGAGAAGATCGTCCGTATCCGCGGCGATCGCGACGACGTCTTCAGCCACGGCTACCTCTGCCCCAAGGGGTCCACGTTGGGGAAGCTGGACGAAGACCCGGATCGCCTCCGAACCCCGCTGATCAAGAGGGACGGGGCCCATGTCCCGGTCACATGGGACGAGGCGTTCGAGGCCATCGAGACAGGTCTGCGGCCGATCATCGCCGAGAACGGCCCCGGTGCGGTGGCGGTCTATCTGGGCAACCCCAACGTCCACTCGATGTCAGGCACCCTCTACCCGAGGGTCCTGCTCAAGATGCTCGGGACCAAGAGCATCTTCACCGCCGCCACCGTCGACCAGATGCCCAAGCACGTCTCGGCGGGGCTGATGTTCGGGCACCCGGATCTGATCCCCGTGCCTGACATCGATCGCACCTCATACCTGCTGATGCTCGGGGCCAACCCGCACGAGTCAAATGGCAGCCTGGCCACCGCTCCCGATTGGCCGGGTCGTCTGCAGGCGATCAGAGACCGCGGAGGCAAGGTGGTCGTGGTCGACCCGCGACGGACCAAGACTGCAGCCGCGGCCGACGAGCACATCTTCATCCGGCCCGGCTCCGATGCCCTCTTCCTCTTCGCCATCGCCAACGTCCTGTTCGACGAGAACCTGGTCGACCTGGGCCATCTCGCCGATCACGTGAGGGGTCTGGACGATCTAGCCGCGCTTGTCGAGCCGTTCACCCCGGAGCTGGTGGCTGAGGCCACCGGGGTGACGGCCGAGCGGACCCGAGAGATCGCTCATGATCTCGCAGGGGCCGAATCGGCCGCGGTGTATGGCCGCATCGGGACCCACACCGCCGAGTTCGGGACCATGGCCTCGTGGATGGTGGACGTTCTGAACGCCCTGACCGGGAACCTCGACCGAGCCGGTGGCGCCATGTTCCCCCACGCCGCACATGAGCAGCCACGAGAGCGCAGGGGGTTCAAGGTCGGTAGGTGGCAGACCAGGGTCAGTGGTAACCCGGAAGCACGGGGAGAGCTCCCGGTATCGGCAATGGCGGAGGAGATCCTCGAGCCGGGCGACGGCCAGATCCGGGCGCTGATCACGATCGCCGGGAACCCAGTCCTCTCAACACCATCGAGCGATCGGCTCGATGCCGCACTCGCCGGGCTCGACTTCATGGTCTCGGTCGACATCTATCTCAACGAGACCACGAGGCACGCCGACGTGATCCTGCCCGGTGCGTCGCCGCTGCGCCGTCCCCATTACGACTTCGCCTTCAATCAGTTTGCGGTCAGGAACGTGGCGAATTACTCGCCGGCGCTGTTCCCACTCCCCGAGGGCACACCCGACGAATGGCAGGTGCTGCTCCGGCTCGGCGCAGTCGTCTCGGGCCAGGGTGCCGACGCCGACCTCGATGCCCTCGACGATGGCGTGTTCGGCATGATGGTCGGGTCGGCCGTGGGCAACCCTGCCTCAGCGATCAGCGGGCGCTACCCGGAAGAAGTCTTCGCCGCCACCGACGGTGGGCGCGGGCCGGAGCGAATGCTCGATTTCCTGGTCAGGACCGGGCCCTATGGCGATGGGTACGGGGCAACGCCCGACGGGCTCAGCCTGGAGCGTCTTCGGCAGTCACCGCACGGGATCGACCTGGGGCCTCTCCATCCCCGTCTGCCCGAAGCACTGTGCACGCCCTCGGGCTTGATCGAGCTTGCTCCGGAGGGTCTCGTCGACGACGTGCCAAGGCTGCTGGCGTCGGCGGAGCGCTCTCCCAACGGAGGGTTTCTCCTGATCGGGAGACGGCATGTCCGGTCCAACAACTCGTGGATGCACAACATCGACGTCCTGGTCAAGGGCAAGGAGCGGTGCACACTCCAGATGAACACGGAGGATGCCCGACGCATCGGCCTGGAACCTGATGGGAACGCCAAGGTGTCGTCCTCGGCTGGGGCCCTCGTGGTCCCGGTCGAGGTCAGCGACGACATCATGCCCGGGGTGGTGAGCCTCCCTCACGGCTGGGGTCACGACCTAGAGGGGTCGGCTCTTTCCGTTGCCTCGGAGCGGCCCGGTGTCAACACCAACCGTCTCTCCACCGGCGCGATGGACCCGGTGTCCGGCAACGCCATCCTCAATGGGATCGCGGTCGAAGTGGTCCCCGCCTGACGCAGTAGCGTGGCGAGATGGAAACCTGGGATGCCATCACCTCACGACGCGCCACCAAGGAGTACGACTTCAAACCGCTCTCCGAATCCGATTTGGAGAGGATCCTGGAGGCGGCGCGACGCGCCCCGTCGTCACGCAACGACCAGCGGTGGGACTTCGTCGTCATCCGTGACCGTGGTCAGCTGGAGCGGATCTCGAAGGTGTGGCAAGGAGCGGGCCACATCGCCGATGCCGCCGTGGCTATCGGGATTGTCGCCCCGTTCAGCGACGACCTGCGGCTGACCGGATCGATCAACTACGACCTCGGCCAGGCAGCGATGTCGATGATGATCGCGGGCGCCGACCTGGGGATCGGGAGCCGCACCGCCTCTGTTCACGACTACGACCTTGCGGCCGAGGTGCTCGGTCTTCCTGAGGATCGCCGGCTCACCTGGCTGCTCGGACTCGGGTATCCCGCCGACCGTCCTCTGAAGCCGATCAAGAACCCGTTGCGAAAACCGCTGGAGGAGATCGTTCATCACGACCGGGGGGGACATGATGGGCCCGGTGGGTCCCGTGACACAGCAGATCCTGATCGAAGGGCCACTCGATCTGAGGGCGACCCTCCGGCCCTTGCACGGTTGGTTCGCCGACGACGGCTGGTGGCTCGCCGCGCGGACACCGGTGGGTCCCGGCACCCTGCGCATCACCCGCACCCGGGAAGAGCTGGTCGGAGACGCCTGGGGCCAGGGAGCTCCCTGGCTGCTGGAGCGTTTGGGGGCCATCGCCGGGCTCGAAGACGACTCGACTGGTTTCGACACCGATCATCCACTGGTCGGCGAGCTGCACCGACGGCATCCAGGGTGGCGTTTCGGGAGCAGCGGGCTCGTATTCGACGCCCTGGTCCGAGCCATCTGTGGGCAGAAGGTCACTGGCGACCAAGCAGCCGCCGCGTTGCGCGGGCTCCGTGACCGATTCGGGGAGCCCGCGCCCGGGCCGAAGTCCCTGCGTTTGCCTGCCGACCCGGTGCAGATGGCGGCCTCTCCCTATTGGGTCTATCACGAGATCCATCTCGAGAAGCGGAGGGCCGACGTCATCCGGCGGGTGGCGGCGATGGCCGCCGACATCGATGGCCTGACCGGCCTCGATCCAGCCGCTGCGGGCGAGCGTCTCCTGGCGATACCGGGGGTCGGGATCTGGACCGTCGCCAAGACCCTTTCCATCTCCCACGGCGATGCTGACCAGGTCGAGGTGGGTGACTTCCATCTCAAGCACATCGTCGTCCATCACCTCACCGGCAAACCGCGAGGGACCGACGAGGAGATGCTGGAGCTGTTGGAGCCGTTCCGGCCCCACCGCGGCCGGGTGACCCGCCTGCTCCACACGCTGGGCCATGAGCCGAGCTTTGGGCCCAGGGTCGCACCGAGCGATTACACCCGGATCTAGCCGATTCGGTCACCCCTACGATCACCCCGGTGATCACCTACCGGACCGGCAATGACATCGACCTCGACGAAATGATCGAGCTGTATATCGACTCGACATTGGGAGAGCGGCGCCCGGTTGGAGAACGGGAGCGGATGACCCGGATGCTCGATGAGGCCAACCTGGTGATCACGGCCTGGGACGGAGACCTGATGGTGGGGATCTCGCGGTCGGTCACCGATTGGGTCTACTGCACCTACCTGTCCGATCTGGCGGTGAGAGCCGCGTACCAAGGCCAGGGGATCGGCAAGGAGCTGGTGCGGCTGACGCGGGAAGCCACCGCGGAGGCGACTGTCATCCTCCTCGCCGCCCCGAAGGCGGTCGACTACTACCCGAAGATCGGCATGACCCGGCACGAGAGCGCCTGGATCCTGCGGCCGGGCGAGGAGCCGGTCTAGGAGACCCCTAGCCCCGGGCCAGCCAGGCGGCGATCAGGTCTCCGACAACCTCGGGATCCTGGAGGTCACCGTGACCGGCTCCCTCGACCACCTCGACCAGGGCCTCGGAGCCTGCCCCGGTCAGGGCGTCGGCGAAATCCGTCGCGAAGCCGAGGTCGAGCAGTGAGTCGTTCTCACCGTGGAGGAGGAGGCTGGCGAGACCCGGGTTGCGATGTGCCTGTTGGAGGGGGTCGCCGGCCGCCCACAGCTCCGGATCATCGTCTGGTCCAACGCCGAAGAACGCACCGATCAGCGGTCCGACACGGCTGACGTCGTAGGGCCCGGCCAGGCCGACGAACCGATCGGGGATGACCGGGTCGGGCAGGGAGCAGGACCCCCCATACGAACCTTCGTCGAGAGCAGCCAGCGCCCCGATGTGTGCCCCGGCCGAGAATCCGACCACCGCCACCGTCCCATCTGAATCCGGGTGGGCGGCGGCATGACGCACGGCACAAGCGACGTCGTCGACGGCCAGGGGGAAGCCGGCGACACCGTTGGACAAGGTGTACGACGTGTTGACGGTCAGATACCCCTCCGCGGTCAAGAATCGAGCGAGAGCGCTCATCAGCGAGGGGTCGCCGGTCACCCAACCTCCCCCATGGACCAGGACCAGGGCGGGGAACGGGCCCTCTCCCTCAGGGACTCTGACCTCCATCTCGGGATCGGATGGCGTGGCAGGCAAGCCCCCTGTTGTGGTGACGGTTGTCGGGACGGCCAAGGTCGTGGTGGCGGCGATCGAGGTAGTTGTGGTTGTGGCCACCGTCGACCGTGCAGAGGAGGGGCCGCACCCCGCCGTCACAGTGGCGAAGACGAGGGCGGCCGTCAGACGAGCAGTGATGCGGCTTCGCGATCGAGGTACCACTCGACCTCTGCCTCACCTTCGTCGAGACGGCCCGCGGGTGTCAGGCCCTCGTAGCTGGCTTTCACCGCCGCCGCTTTCGGCTCCCCTACCGCGAGGACCACCAGCAGTCGGGCCCGCCAAAGCAGTTCGAAGGTGGCGGTGAGGCGGTCTTCGCCAAGCGTGCTCACGTGATTTGCCACGAACCACCGGCCCCTCACTCCCAAGGCATCAGTGTCAGGGAAGAGGGAAGCGGTGTGCCCATCTTCACCGAGCCCGAGCAGGACCAGGTCGGGCCGGGCGGAACCATGGATAGACCTCAGGGTGGCCTCGTAATGGGCGGCCGAGTCCTCGGGCTCCAGCAGCTCGCTCCACTTCGGGCGATGGAAGATGGCGTCTACGTGGTCGAGCAACGCTTCCGCCGCCATGCGGCCGTTGGATCGCTCGTGGTCGTGGGGGACCCAGCGCTCATCCGAGAGCCAGGCATCGACCCGGTCCCAGCCAGTGCCCCGACCCCGTAGCTCCCTATAGGTCGCCTCCGGGGTCGAGCCTCCCGCCAGACCCAGCGTGAACCGGTCCGTGGAGCCGGCGATCAACTCCGCCACCCTCCGCGAAGCCGCGTCGGCGACATCGGCCGGCGTGTCGTGGACCAGCACCTCCATCCAGTCACGGTAACCGCCCTACATTGGCCCGATGGCCGACAAGACAACGATCGAATGGCCCGACGGGAAGGTTTCCGGCCGCCTCGCCGGCTCGGGGCAAACCGGGATCCTCCTTGCCCACGGGGCCGGCACCAATCAGGACCATCCGTTCCTGTTGTCGCTCCGAGACGGCCTGGCCGGGGAAGGGCACACCGTGATGACCTTCAACTACCCGTACACCGAGCGAGGCACGAAGCGGCCCGATCGAACCGAGATCCTGCTGCGATGCCATCGCGCCGCTGCCGATCATCTCGCTGCCCGGGTCGACCGTCTCTTCCTCGCCGGCCGGTCGATGGGTGGGCGCATGGCCACTTATCTCGTCGCCGAGGGCTACCCGGCCGAGGGGGTGATTCTCTATGCCTACCCGCTGCACCCGGCCGGGCGTGAGGATCGGCTGCGAATCGATCATTTCGAGGAGGTGAGCGTCCCCCTCCTCTTCTTCCAGGGGACCAGCGACGCACTGAGCCGGATGGAGCTCTTCGACCGTCACATTCGTGCGCTGCCCAATGCCACCGTCGAACTGCTGGAGGGGGCGAGCCACTCGTTCCGCGGCAAAGGATGGACCGAGGAGGCGATGTTGGACCGTCTGGTGAGCGGCACGACGCAATGGATCGCGTCGATCCCATCTGGCACAAGGTCGGGCGGAAGGCCATAATCAGGGGCTCACCCACCTCATCGAGGAGCCTTTCGAATGTCTTCGCAAGTCACTCTGCGCGCCGAGACGGGCCGGGCTACCGGCTCCCGTGAGTCGCGCCGTCTCCGCCGCACCGGGCAGGTGCCCGCCATCGTGTACGGCAAGAGTCTCGACCCGATCAATGTCTCAGTTGACGCACACGATCTCCACATGGCGCTCCACACCGAGGCCGGAGCCAATGCCCTGATCAACCTCGAGATCGAGGGCCAGGACCAGGTTCTGGCACTGGCCCGGGTCATCGAGCGGCATCCTTTCCGAAACGAGTACCGGCACATCGACTTCGTGACCGTGTCTCTCGACGAGACGGTGCACGCCGAGGTCGTGATCCATTTCCTGGGCACGCCCGTCGGAGTCGAGGAAGGTGGCGGTTTCTCTCCGAGCAAGACCCATGTGGTCGTGGAGACCCTGGTCACCTCGATCCCCTCCGGGATCGAGCTCGACATCTCGGGCGTCGCCTTGGGTGACGCCCTTCGCATCGCCGACCTGCCCGAGCTCGAGGGTGTCACCTACACCGAGGACCCGGAGACGGTCCTCATGAGCGTGACCGCGCCGGCAGCCGAGATCGAGGAAGAGCCCGAAGAGGGCGAGGGCGAGGAGATCGAGGGCGAGGGCGAGCCCGTCGAGGGCGAGGAGCCTGATGGCCAGCCTGAAGAAGCTGCTGAAGGCGAAGCCGGGGACGAGTCCGGGGAGTAACCCGACCCGGGCCGTCATCGGTCTGCGCAACCCAGGCCCCGACTACGAGGGGACACGTCACAACTCGGGATACGAGGTGCTGGCTCGCGTCCTGGAGAGAGCCGGTGAGAGGCTCGGACGGGGCCCTTCTCGGGTCCGCGCCCAGGTGACACAGGTCGGGACCGGCGACGACCGGCTTCTCTACGCGGTGCCCATGACCTACATGAACGAGTCCGGGCGGGCGGTGCGGGCCCTGCTCGACTATTTCGGGTTGTCGCCACAAGCCATCCTCGTAGTCCATGACGACATCGACCTCCCTTTCGGGCGCCTCAGGCTCCAGGTGGGCGGTGGCACAGGGGGGAACAACGGGGTGCGATCGATCGAGACCGCTCTTGGGACCCGTGACTTCAACCGTCTCAAGTTCGGGGTCGGCAGGCCCCCTGGCCAGATGGATCCGGCCGATTTCGTGCTGCGCCCTTTCACCAAGGATGAGCGTGAAGAGGTGAAGCTGATGATCGAAGACGCCGCCGACGTGGTCGAGCTCTGGCCGACCGATCCAGCCCGGGCCCAAGAGCTGGCAGCCCTCCGCGGCCGCGAGCACCGTTAGCCTCGTCTCCACGCCCACCGTTTCCACGACCCGATCCCGGTTCGCCGACCTGCACAGGTCAGGCTGCTTTCTCATGCCCAACGCCTGGGACATCGGCTCGGCTCGGATCCTGGCTTCTTTGGGCTTCGAGGCCATCGCCACCACCAGTTCGGGGCATGCCGCCACGCTGGGACGAATGGACCAGCACGTGACACTCGAAGAGCTCCTGGGCCACGTCTCTGCTCTCGTTGGGTCCGTGGAGATCCCGGTGAGCGTCGACGCCGAGCGTTGTTTCGGTGACGAC
>JALDXM010000041.1:0-9967 GCA_032155085.1 Actinomycetota bacterium
GGAAACGTCTCGTTCTACAACGAGACCGACGGTGTCGACATCCACCCGACTCCGGTCGTCGGCCTGCTCGGTCTGGCCGACCCGATGCCGGAGCGCCCGCCCCGTCTCGACCGGGGACGGGAGGGAATGGAGATGTGGGAGATCGGGCCTGTCCCGACAGGCAACATGGCCGGCTCGGCAGCACAACGAGTGATCCACGACGAGCTGATCGGCCGGCCAACCGCTCCCGACCCGGAGATGGCACGAAAGGTGATCGAGCTCACGGTGTCATTGGCCGATCGGGCTCCGGTCCTGCACGACATCTCCGATGGCGGGCTGGCGGTGGCGGTGGCCGAAGTGTGCATCGCCTCCGGGATCGGTGCGATCCTCCAGGATGACGATCCGGGGGCCCTGTTCTGTGAAGACCCGCATCGGGTCATCGCCGTGTTCGAGCCGGGCTCGTTCGACCTCCCTGCCGACCTGGCGCGTCGCGTGGGCACGATGGGCGGGAAACAACTGAGGCTCGGAAACGCACCCCCCATCCAACTCGAGACCCTGGTTCGGACCCACCGGGAGGCTATCCCCCGCCGCATGGCCTAGAAGGTCCCGAGCTCACTCCGAACGCTGGACCCACTTGCCCTTTTCGTCCTGGACCCACTTGGAGCCATGCAAGTCGACCACGATCACACCGGTCAGGTCCTTCATGTCCTGTTTCAGCGTCTTGAGCAGGGCCTTGGCCTCGTTCTTGATGGTCCTGGCCTGCTCCAGCCGGTAGCGGAGAGGAACGGTTCGCTTCGGCGTGCGGCCCCTGATGGCCTCGGCGTGCTGCGTCGTGAGACGTTTGGTGACTTCGAGGAAGCCGATGATGGTGAGCACTTCGGAATCGGTCAGATCGTCGAGCTCCATCTGCCCGCTTCGACCCAGAGGGCCGAAGACATCTTCGGCGAGTCTCTTCGCAGCCGGCGTCAGCTCCACCAGCACCTTGCGCCGGTCTTTGGGGTCGTAGGCCCTTCTCAACAGACCCGCTGTCTCGAGCCTGTCGACCACAGCGGTGACCGCCCCGGTGGTGAGGGCGGTCTCGCGGGCCAGATCCCCTGAGGTGATCTGCCCGTGGTGCTCCACGATTTCCAGGCAGCGGAGATCGGTCCGATTGATCCCGATGAAGTCGGCAAAAGCCTGATCGAGGAGATCGCTCGCGATCTGTGCCTCGCGCAAGGTCTTCATCAGCAAGTCGACGGCAGCTCCGCGCTGATCTCTTGACAAATTAATATCTTGATTCATAAGATACTCAACGTTCGAAGTATAGCGGAAGGACATCGAGATGACAGAGACGATGATCGAGTCCCGGGGATTGCGTCGTGTGTACAAGACCCGCAAGGAGGAAGTCGAAGCCGTTCGTGGAGTCGATTTCACGGTCGACCGAGGTGAGATCGTCGGGTTCCTCGGCCCGAATGGTGCAGGAAAGACCACCACGTTGCGGATGCTCACCACCCTGCTCGAGCCCACCGGTGGCGAGGCGATGGTTGCCGGTTCAGATCTGAGACTGGACCCGGTCGGGGTCCGGCGCAGCATCGGCTACGTCGCCCAGAGCGGATCTACCGACCCCGAGGCACGGGCCGGCGAGGAGATCGCCGACCACGCCCGCATGTACGGGATCGAGAAGATGATGGCCCGGGCCAACGGAGAAAGGCTCTTCGAGCAGCTCGACCTCGACGGGATGTGGGACCGGCAATGCAAGACGTTGTCTGGGGGCCAGCGCCGGCGTCTCGACATCGCAATGGGGCTGGTCCATCAGCCCAAGCTGATCTTCCTCGACGAGCCGTCAACGGGTCTCGATCCCCAGTCACGCGCAAACCTCTGGGAGCACGTCGGCCGGCTGAGAACCGAGCTTGACACAACTGTCTTCATCACCACCCACTACATGGATGAGGCGGACGTGCTCTGCGACCGGATCCTCGTGATCGATGACGGGTCGATCGTGGCCCAGGGCACACCGGAAGACCTCAAGCGGAGAGTCGCCGGCGACTCGGTGATTCTCGACTTCGAGGACCAGCGGAGCACGGTGGTCGTCGCCGAGTTGGTCTCCCATCTAGACGGAGCGACCGACCCCATGATCGACGGGACTGAGGTCAGGTTCCAGGTGCCCGACGGCGCCAGCGCCCTCCCGGTCCTCCTCCGGGCCATGGTCGAGCGGAACGTCGACGCCACGGGCGTTCAGGTGCACCGCCCCACGCTCGACGACGTGTTCCTGACCATGACCGGCCGCTCATTGCGCGATGAAGCCACCAACTCCTCTGACCGGGCCGCCGCCTGAAAGGACGATGAACATGCGATTTATCACAGACACCTGGCTGGTCTTCAGCCGGGCGATGCGTCTCTCACTCCGCAACCCGGTGTGGGTGATCCTGGGGCTGATGCAGCCCATCCTCTACCTGACTCTGTTCGGGCCCCTTCTGGAGCCGGTTGTCTCAGCGCCCGGGTTCCCACCGGGCAGCGCCTGGCAGGTCTTCGTGCCGGGGCTCCTCGTACAGCTCGCTGTGTTCGGCGCGGCCTTTGCCGGATTCGGCCTGATCGCCGAATGGCGGGCAGGCGTCGTGGAGCGGATGAGGGTCACCCCGGCCAGCCGTGGCGCCTTGCTGGTCGGCCGGGTCCTCCGGGATGTAGTGGTGATCATCGCCCAGGGCGCCCTGCTCAGCTTGGTCGCCGTGGTCTTCTTCGGGCTCGAGGCTCCGATCGAGAGCCTCGTCGCCGGGGTGGCGGTCGTTGCACTGCTCGGCGGCGCGTTCAGCGCTCTCTCCTACGGAGCCGCGCTGAAATTGAAGAGCGAGGACTCTTTCGCTCCGGTGATCAACGGGCTGCTGCTCCCGGTCCTGCTGCTCTCGGGCATCCTCCTCCCGATGGCCCTTGCCCCCGGTTGGCTGCAGACAGTGGCCGACATCAATCCCCTGACCCACGTCGTCGACGGGGTGCGGGCGATGTACATCGATGACCTTGCCTCGGCCGATGTCCTGCTTGGGACACTCATCACCCTGGGAATGCTCCTCCTCGGCGTCTTCTACGGATGGAGGGTCTTCCGTCAGGAATCGGCGTGATCACCCCGGCAAATTGGGACGGTTCGATGTCACATACGACACGTATCCGTCTCAATTTGGGTGGGGGAACCGGCCGATACCATTGACATGGTGGCCAGGAGTATCGGGATCCTCACCGCCGGGGGCGATAGCCCCGGGCTGAACGCGGCGATCAGGGCCGTGGGCAAGGCCGCCCAGCGTGCCTACGGGATGCACGTGATCGGGTTCTACGACGGCTTCCTCGGCCTGATGCAGAACCGGTATATCCGCTTCGACTCCGATTCCTTGTCCGGGATCCTCACAAAAGGCGGCACGGTTCTCGGCACCAGCCGGGCCAAAGTCGACAAGATGGCGATGGGCGACGGCCGGCGCATGGATATGCGCCCACTCATGCGCGACGTCGTCGACCAGCATGCCCTCGAGGCCCTCGTGGTGTTGGGCGGCGACGGCACCATGCGCAACGCCCTGAAGCTGGAGGAGGTCGGGATCCCTGTCCTGGCCCTCCCCAAGACGATCGACAACGACGTCTCGGGCACCGATGTCACCTTTGGCTTCGACACCGCGATGGGCATCGCCACCGAGGCGATCGATCGGCTTCACTCGACCGCCCACTCTCACCATCGCATCATCCTCGCCGAGGTGATGGGCCACGACGTCGGCTGGCTCGCCTTGGGCGCCGGTCTGGCAGGTGGTGCCGATGTGATCCTGATCCCCGAGATCCCTTACGACATCGAGGCCATCGCCTCCTCGATCCAGGCTCGCAAGGCGGCCGGCAGCGCTTTCTCCATCATCGCGGCGGCCGAAGGGGCCTACTCGAGAGAAGACTCCCGTCGCCGAGCGGCTCTTCGTGCCGAGCTCGAAGGCGCAGATGACGATCACAAGCAAGAGCTCAAGGGCAAGCTCACCGCGCTCGACAAATCGCCCCGGACCGAGAACCTGGCCGACGCACTGGAGGAAGCCACCGGTCTGGAGTCGAGGGTGACCATCCTGGGCCATGTCCAGCGCGGTGGCACTCCCTCTCCGGCCGACCGCCTCCTGGCGACGAGGCTGGGCACGGCAACCGCCTCATACATCGCCGAGGGCATCCACTCCGTCCTGGTGGCGGCCCGTGGCGAGACAACGGAACCAGTCCCGCTGAAAGAGATCGCCGGGGTCACCAAGTACGTCCCCCTCGACCATCCCTGGATCGATTCGGCCCGCAGTCTGGGCATCGTCCTGGGGGATTGAGCCCGCGATCGCTCCTAGTCTCGGCTCATGACGATGCTGGGCGCAGTCCTGGCCGGAGGCGAGAGCCGGCGCATGGGAATGGACAAGGCCGCCGTCGAGGTCTCAGGCCAGCCCTTTTTGGACCGTGTGGCGGGGTCTCTCAGTGAGGCCACCGACCACGTCGTAGTCCTCGGGACCGAGCGTGAGGGATATGAGACATGGCCCGATCAGGTCTCTGGCTCAGGACCCCTGGCCGGCGTGGCCACCGCCCTCGGCCGCATGGAAGAGGACAGGGCCCTGGTGGTGGCGGTTGACAACGTCTTTGTCAGGCCCGAGACCCTCACCCATCTGGCATCGATCGAATCGGACCTGCCGGTAGTCCCGGTGGACAGGGATGGGGTACGTCAGGTGACCTGTGCGGTCTATCCACGTCAGATCGCAAACCCGGCACGAGAGGAATCGGAGGCAGGGGGCTCGATCCAGACGCTTCTCGACCGGGTTTCCTTCCAGCCGATCACACCGGACGAATGGGAGCAGTGGGGCGAGGACGGGCGATCGTGGTACTCGGCGGACACTCCCGAGGCCCTGGAGGAAGGTCAACGTCGGTTCGGCTGAGTCAGCCCGCCTTTTCCTCGAGGAACCGGCGCTCCGCCTCATTGGTGGTCAACGCCAGCGCCCGCTGCAGGGCCATCTTCGCTTCGTCGTCGGATCCGAGCTCGCGCAACATCTCACTTCGGGCGACGTGGAATGGTTGATATCCGTCCAGGTCGTCGGCAAGGTCTTGCATCGCGGCCAAGCCCTCCGAGGCGCCGTATTCCTCGAACACTGCAACGGCCCGGTTGAGGCGCGCCACCGGTGAAGGATGGATGGCGATCAGCTGGTCGTACAACTCGACGATGCGCGCCCAGTCGGTCTCCTCTGCCGCGGGGGCGGTGGCATGCTCCGCGGCGATCTCGGCCTGGACGAGATACGGCCCGGTAGTTCCGTGGCGTCTGGCCTTGGCCAGCAGGTCCAGGCCCCGTTCAATCTCGCCGACGTCCCACAGGCCCCGGTCCTGGTCGGCGAGTACCACGAGAGCGCCGCTCTCGTCGATGCGGGCCCTGCGACGGCTGTCGTGAAGCAGCATGAGCGACTGGAGGGCGAGCACCTCCGGCTCGTCTGGGAGGAGCGAGGTCAAGACACCGCCAAGCTCGATGGCCGAGCCGGTCAGCTCGGACCGCACCAACTGGTCACCTGTGCTGGCGAAATATCCCTCGTTGAATATCAGATAGACCACGGCGAGGACCGCTGAGAGACGGTCGAATAGCTCGGCGGCGGCCGGGACCCGGAACGGGATGCCGGCGTCACGGATCTTGGCCTTGGCTCTCACCAGCCGCTGCGCCATCGTGGCCTCCGGCACCACGAAGGCACGGGCGATCTCGGTAGTCGTCAACCCGCCGACAGTGCGCAAGGTGAGGGCTACCTGCTTGTCCACCGAGAGCGACGGGTGACAGCAAGCGAAGAGCATCTGGAGCCGATCGTCGCCGAGCTCCTGGTCTAGGGACTCGTCGGCCGGGTCGCCCCATTCCTCCCTCTCCAGGCTGGCCAGGATGGCGGTCTTCCGGGTCAGGGTCGCCTGCCGGCGAAGCCGGTCGATGCCCCGCCTGGTGGCCACCGCCGAGATCCAGCCAGGCGGGTTGTCCGGGATCCCCTTCTCCGGCCAGGATCGCAGTGCCTCGACCAGGGCATCCTGGATCCCCTCCTCGGCGAGGTCGATGTCACGGAATCGGGTGGCCAGCCCGGAGAGGACCAGGGCGTATGAATCTCGAAACACCGATTCGATCGCGGTCCTTGGGTCACCCGAACTCATCTCTTGCAAGTGTGGTCGCCGGGATGAGAATGTCACCAGTCTGACGAGCGTCTGGCGGTTTGGGCGCCGAGCTATGAGTACCGAGGTGAGGGAGGTCTAGGTGGGGTGTTTGTTCCTGGCCATGATCATCATCAGCCCCCGGCTGGCGATGCTCTTCATCTGGTTGGTCTCTGATTGGGTGGATCGCGCCTTCAACGGCTGGCTGCTGCCCGCCTTGGGAATCATCTTCCTCCCCTGGACGACGGTCCTCTACACGGTGGGCTACATCGCCTCCGGCGGAGCGGCCGCCCCCTGGGGCATCTTCGGCATCATCCTGGGCCTGTTCCTCGACATCGCCCTGCATGCACGCTCGGTGACCATGGGCCGGGATCGATACCGAACCTGAGGATGCAAGGCGGTCCTAACCTGCCGCCCGTGCCCGACCTGCCCGAGCCCAGGATCGACCCCGAGGCCATGGTCGTTCCCAGCGCCGAGATCTACGGAGACGTCACGATCGGGCCCGGGGTGTTCGTCTTGTTCGGTGTCGTGATCAGAGCTGAGCTCGATCGGGTCGAGATCGGGGCCGACACCAACATCCAGGACAACACTGTCGTGCATTGCGACGAAGACGTCCCGTGCGTCATAGGCAAGCGGGTGACGGTGGGCCATGCCGCGGTGGTCCACGGGGCCCTGGTCGGTGACAACTGCCTCGTCGGTATCGGGGCCAAGCTGCTCAACCGCTCCCGGCTGGGTGAGGGGGCCTGGCTTGCGGCCGGATCGGTTCTCGCGGAGGGCAAGGAAATCCCTCCCTGGACCCTGGGGCTGGGCATTCCGGCCAAGCCCGTGCGTGAACTGACCGAGGACGAGATACGGAGACAGGTCGAAGGCGTCGACCATTACCAAGAGCTGAGAGAGATCTACCGAACCCGGTTCCGGGCTGAATAGGCCGACCGCTTCCCGCGCCCTACGATGAGGACGTGGCCCAGGAGAAAGCCGTCCTTCTCACCAACGGGCCCCGCGAAGCGTGTGGGGTCTTCGCCGCCTATACCCCCCACCAGCGTGCCTCGAGTCTGATCTACGTTGGCCTCTTCGGTCTTCAACATCGGGGGCAGGAGTCTGCCGGCATTGCCACCTCCAACGGCGAGACCGTCACGGTCTTCAAGGACCTGGGCCTCGTTTCGGAGGTGTTCGACGAGCCGGCGCTGGCCGGTCTCGATGGGCACCTCGGCATCGGGCACACGCGCTACTCGACGACCGGTTCCAACAACTGGGCCAATGCCCAGCCGGCTCACCGACAGGTCGGCGCCACCAGCATCGCCCTAGGGCACAACGGCAATCTGACCAACACCCGAGCACTCGCCGAGCGTCTCGGGATCCGTGGGGCTTCCACCGACTCCGACCTGATGGCGGAGGGCATCGCCCGGGCCCTCGATGATGAGCGATCGGATCAACGTGGCCTGGAAGTGGCCGTGATGGAGGTGGCGCCCACATGGGAGGGCGCCTTCTCGCTGGTGATCATGGATCAGGGCCGCCTCATCGGCCTGCGCGACCCAAACGGGTTCCGTCCGCTGTGCCTCGGGTCCCTCCCCGAAGGTGGGTGGGTCCTCGCCTCGGAGACGGCAGCCCTCGACATGGTCGGAGGGCGGTTCGTTCGTGAGGTGGCAGCGGGTGAGATGGTGGGCATCGACGCGGGCGGAGTGCACAGCTTCTACCCCTTCTCCGCAACCGATCCCAGGCTCTGTCTGTTCGAGTTCGTCTATTTCGCCCGTCCCGATAGCCAGATGTACGGGCGGGGGATCCATGCGGCGAGACGTCAGATGGGTGAGACGCTCGCCAACGAGCACCCGGCTGATGCCGACGTGATCGTGCCGGTGCCCGAGTCCGGGCTCCCGGCAGCACAAGGATTCGCCGCCGCCAGCGGGATCCCCTACGCCGACGGCCTGGTCAAGAACCGATACATCGGCCGCACCTTCATCGAGCCGAGCCAGAGTCTGCGCGACAGGGGCATCCGGCTGAAGCTGAACCCGATCCCCGACAACCTGCGTGGTCTCAGGGTCGTCCTCGTCGACGACTCGATCGTCAGGGGCTCGACGACGAGGAAGCTGGTCCAGATGGTCCGTGACGCCGGGGCCGAAGAAGTCCATCTCCGTGTCTCCTCGCCGCCCTATCGCTGGCCCTGCTTCTATGGGATGGACACTTCTGACCGGTCGACGCTGATCGCCTCATCGCTCGACGTGGACGAGATCAAGGAGCACGTCGGCGCCGACTCTTTGGGCTATCTGTCTCTCCAGGGCTTGCTCGATGCAACCGGGGTGGCCGACGCCGGCTTCTGCACCGCTTGTCTGTCCGGCGAGTATCCGACCGAAGTGCCCGAGGCGGCAGACAAGTTCCAGCTCGAGCGTCACTAGGTGACCAGCTACCGGCAGGCGGGAGTCGACCTGGGCGGCGCCGAACGTCATGTGTCATCGATCACCTCACCCGTGACCGCCACCTGGACCGAGAACGTGGTCGGCCAGTTCGGAGGGTTCGCAGCAGGAGTCACCATCCCTCCCGGCTACACAGAGCCGGTGCTGATGATGTCGACCGACGGTGTGGGGACCAAGCTCGAGTTGGCCAGACGCAGCGGGCGATGGGATGGAGTCGGCTTCGACCTCGTGGCGATGTGTGTCGACGATTTGGCCGCGGTCGGGGCACGGCCGCTCGGGTTCGTCGACTACCTGGCGGTTGGGGCATTGGATCCGGATCGCGATCAGGCGATAGTCGAGTCGGTCGCGGCTGCTTGCCGGGTAGCGAGCTGCCCTCTCCTCGGGGGCGAGACAGCAGAGCACCCCGGGGTGATGGAGCCCGACGCAGTGGATCTGGCCGGTGCCGTGATGGGCGTGGTGGAACGCGGAGCGGAGCTAGGCCCGCATCGGGTCTCAGTGGGCGACGTCGTGATCGGTCTCATCTCACCCAACCTCCGCTCCAACGGCTTCTCCCTGGTCCGGGCTGTCTTCGATGACGACATCGAGGACCACCTGGATCTCTTGCTCGAACCGTCTGTGCTCTACGCCCCGGCCGTGCTCACTGCGCTGGAAGGGGAAGGCATCAACGCCGCGGCCCACATCACCGGTGGTGGGCTAGCCGGCAATCTGGGACGAGCCCTGCCACCTGGGACAGGCGCCAAGGTGGACACGGTCACCTGGGAGCGACCTGGGGTATTCGACCTGCTAGCCGATAGGGGTGTGCCGGAACAGGAGATGTGGTCGACCTTCAATATGGGAATCGGCTTCTGCCTGGTCGTCGACCCGGAACGGAGCGGGCAGATAGTCGACAGCCTCTCCGAGCACTCGGCGCGGGTCATCGGCTATGTGGACGCCGGGAACGGAGTGACCCTCCAATGAGGTTCGCCGAGGCGTCAGCCGTCAACCCATCGGGGCAGGGTGTCTGGAAGGCCGAGGTGCAGCCTGACTGGGACATCTTTGGGATCACCAACGGCGGATACCTGATGTCGATCGGGGCCCGTGCCATGTCGGCGTCGGCCGAGGACAGGAGGCCGGTGAGTGTCACCGCCCATTTCCTACGTCCGGTCAGCGCCGGGACGGTCGAATTGGTGGTGAAGGAGCTGAAGCGAGGGCGATCGTTCACCACGATGAGCGCCACGCTGAGCTCCGGCTCTGATTCGATCTCGATGCTGGGCACCTTTGTCGATCCTGACGCGGTCGGTTCGGAGGACCTCTACGTGGCGGGGTCACCACCCGAGCTGCCTCCGCCGGAAGAATGCCCTCGGGCGCTCCCCTCCCCCGACGGTCCGCTTCCCCCGCCGCTGATGGGCCAATTCGAGGAGAGAATCCATCCCGATGATGTCGGTCCGCTGCAAGGTCGCCCCAGCGGGGTGGCACGG
>JALDXM010000042.1:0-9941 GCA_032155085.1 Actinomycetota bacterium
GCCACGAACGTGCCGAGCGTCGGGGCGGCCGGCCCGGGATACATCTGCGAGACGAGCAGGATGCGCATCCGCGGCTCAGCCGCGGGTGACCTGGAGGACGCCCAGGCACATCTCGTCCGTCGTCCCCTCGCCCCAGAGGACGTAGCGTGGCGCGCCCCTGCGGAGCGACGCGTCGTGTCGGCACGTCACCCGGACGACATCGCCCGACTCCACCCGGACCGGCTTCTCGAGCATCCCACCTGAGCGGTTCGATCGAACCCGACGGATAACGACAGTTCGTGTACAGGCCCAGATCGCGCTCGACGACGTCGTAGCCGTGACCCTTCAGATGATCGACCAGGACCGAGCCGATATAGCCCTGTGATCCGGTCACGAGGACACGTTCGGGCATCGAAGCGCCGTCGGCGGTCAGCCGTGAGTTCATGAATTCCCCCTGCCCCTGCGGTCGTAGCCCCTAGTTGCCGGGGTCAGTTTAACCGGGCCCCATTCCTGGCTCTAGAGCGAGCTTTCGGGCGAAGAAACCCTCGGCGTACTTGCTGTGCCCATGCTGGACGCCCCGGATGCGGAGTGTCGAAGAGAACAGCTCTTCGTCGTACCACGGCTTTCCGTGCTGGCTGGGGAAGGACTTGGCGAGGTGGTCGAGCTTGGCCTGTGCGGTCTCGTCGCTCAGTGGTACCAGCAGGTTGGGCACGAACCCCTCGCTCTCCCACTTTGGGATCTCGTACTCCAGGACGGTCGACCCACGAAACACCTGCCAGGCGAGCTGACCCATCAAGCGATGGTCTTGATGCTCGTCGCCGCTCCAAGGAGAAAGCACGAGAGCAGGTCGCAAGGTCTCGACCACCGAGCGGACCCATCGCTTCACCTTGCCGGGCTCGAGGTAGGGAAGAAAACCGTCCTCGAAACCGCCCACGTGGACGTCGACCCTGTCGCCCAGGAGGTCGCGGGCGCTGGTAGCAGCCTCGATCGCCCGATCCCCGTCCGCCGCCGGCACCACGAACACGTACCGGCTCGCCGGATGGTCCCTGGAAAGCTGCAGGAGCGTGCCCCCGGAGCCGATCTCGATGTCGTCCGCGTGCGCCCCGAGGACCACGACCGGGCGGTCCTCCGGCAAATCGATGCGAAAGGTCAACTCCGTCCCTTCCCTGATTCCACAGATGTCCTTCTACTCCACTGTGACCGTCTTGGCCAGGTTGCGGGGCTTGTCCACATCCATTCCTCGGGCGGTCGCCACGTAGTAGGCAAGCAACTGGAGGGGAACCACCGCGGTCACCGTGCAGAGGAGATCGGGACCCGACGGGACCCGGATGACATGGTCGGCGACATGGCCGACGTCGTCTCCCTCCTCGGCGACCAGCACGATCGTCCCGCCACGGGCCTTCATCTCCTCCATGTTGGAGAGGGTCTTGGCCTGGACATGTGTGTCGGTTGCAACACCGACCACCACGACGCCGGGCTCGATGAGAGCGATCGGGCCGTGCTTCATCTCCCCCGCCGCATAGCCCTCGGCCCGCACATAGGCGATCTCCTTGAGCTTGAGCGCCCCCTCCATCGCAACCGGGAAGTCACCCGATCGGCCCAGGAAGAACCAGTCACGGGTGTCCGCCCATCCCGACGCCATCTCCTTCACCTCGTCGGCTCGGGCGAGGACCGCCTCGACCTGATCAGGCAGACGGAGCAGCTCCTTCACCTGGAGCTCGATGGCGCCCGGGTCCAGGGCCCCACGGACCTGGGCGAGATAGAGACCGAGCAATTGCATCGCCACGAGCTGGGTGGTGAAGGTCTTGGTGGCGGCCACGCCGATCTCAGGGCCGGCCCTGGTGTAGAGCACCGCATCGGACTCACGGGCCAGTGCCGACTCGACGACGTTGGACACACCGATGACGACCGACCCCTGGGCCCGGGCGTACCGGACCGCGGCCAGCGTGTCGATGGTCTCACCCGACTGGCTGATCCCGATGACGAGCGAGTGGTGATCGAGCACCGGGTCCCGGTACCGGAACTCGGATGCGATGTCGATCTCGACCGGCAGGCGAGCCCAGCGCTCGATGGCGTACTTGGCCATCATCGCCGCGTGGTACGAGGTGCCACAGGCGACCACGAAGACCTTGTCGATCTCACGGAGGATCTCAGGGTCGAGCGTCAGCTCGTCGAGCACCACCCTCCCCGGGAACTCGACCCGTCCGGCCAAGGTGTCGGTGATGGCATGGGGCTGCTCGAAGATCTCCTTCAGCATGAAGGTGTCGTAGCCACCCTTCTCGGCTGCCTCGAAGTCCCAGTCGACCATCCGCTCGTCGAGGGGCATGCTGTTGCCCTCGAGGTCGGTGAGCATCACCTCATCGGCCCGGATCTCGACAACCCGGTCGTCCTCGACGATGACCATGTGACGGGTGTGCTCGAGGAAAGCGGGGATGTCCGAGGCGAGGAAGTTCTCCCCCTTGCCCCGGCCGACCACGAGCGGCGAGCCCCTCCTCGCCCCTACCAGGACGTCGGGCTCCGATTTCCGCATCACCACAAGGGCGAGGGCGCCGTCCGCCTGGTTCATCACCTTGCGCACCGCATCCGCCAGAGGGAGGTCAGCCATCTCCTCGATCATGTGGGCGACGACCTCGGTGTCGGTGTCGCTCTCGAAGGCATGGCCGGTATCGACCAGCTTGGCTTTGAGGTCGACCCAATTCTCGATGATCCCGTTGTGGACGACGACCACGTCGCGGTTGCAGTCCATATGGGGGTGGGCGTTCCCGGTGTTGGGGGCCCCATGGGTGGCCCATCGTGTATGCCCGATCCCGGTGTGAGCTTCGGCCGGAACCTCCCGATCGACCAGACCCTGGAGGTCGGCGATCCTTCCGGCCTGCTTGATGACGGTCAGCGACCCGCCATGGTTGAGGGCGACGCCTGCTGAGTCATATCCCCGATATTCGAGCCGGGACAAACCCGGCATCAGCACATCGATCACAGGCTTCGGCCCTACATATCCAACGATTCCGCACATATCAGTTCTTTCTTTGTCGGCGTAGGCCCATATGCGGGCCCACGTACCTCAGATAAGGGGTGGTGCGTGCGGGGGCCGATGATCGGCGCTCACGGGTGGGTCTCTGTTCCGGGATCACTCCCGGGTTTTGCTCCCATCCTCACGACCTGAGCCGGCCGGGAAGGCATCCGCCGAAATATTTCGATGACCTTCCTCCTCGTCACCTCGAGCAGTGAAATCTGGGGGACTACCCCCCAGACCCCCGCGGCCCGAGGCCAGGCGCTGTTGGTTTGTCGCACGCAAGTAGCTATCGAGTCTGGTTATCCCTCCTTCCCCATCGAGCTCTGAGTGACGCTCGACAACCGTTCAGCGTAGCGTCTCGCCGCTTCTTCGGAAGGGGCCTCCACCATCACTCGTATCAGCGGCTCCGTCCCGGAGGCTCGCACCAGCACCCTGCCGTCGTCACCGAGCTCGCTCTCGACGGCTCGCACCTCGTCCCACACCGCACCTGCATCCTCGAGACTGGCGCCGCGGCCCACCGGGACGTTCTGCAGGATCTGCGGGTATTCGGTGATTGCCTCGGCCCGGAGCTGGCGCAACTGCTTGCCTGTCCCGGCGACCACATCGAGCAGACGAACTGCGGTGAGGAGACCGTCGCCGGTGTACCCCTTGTCGAGGAAGATGATGTGTCCCGACTGTTCCCCGCCCAGGATCGCCTTCTGCTCGAACATCGCCTCCAGCACGTAACGGTCGCCCACCTTGGTCTCGGTGACGTCGATCTCTGCCTCTGCCATCGACTTCCTGAAGCCGAGGTTGGACATGACCGTGGCCACCACCCGGTTGTTCTTCAGCTGGCCCTGGGCCTTCATGTGGCGGGCCACGATGGCGAGGATCACATCCCCGTTGGCGACATTCCCGTCCTCGTCGATCGTGATGAGACGATCGGCGTCACCGTCGAAGGTGAGACCGATGCGACCGCCGGCCATCCCGGCGAGACGCTCTGGATGGGTTGCTCCCCAACCGGCGTTGATGTTCGTCCCATCGGGCGCATCTGCGTGGACCTCGATGTCGGCCTTCAGCCTCTTGAACAGCATCGGCGCCGCCTTGAAGGCAGCCCCATGAGCACAGTCGATGGCGAGCTCCAGCCCGCTGAGCTTGTACTTCGAGACCGAGGCGAGGAAGTCGACGTACCGCTCCAGGGCGTCACCGTCGACGAAGCGGGTTCCCACGTCGGGACCGACCTTGACCCGTGAGGCCGGAGACCGCAGCCGGTCTTCCAGTTCCCGCTCGACCTCGTCGGCCAGCTTGGTGCCACGCGACGAGAGGAGCTTGATCCCGTTGTCGTCAGCGGGGTTGTGAGAGGCGGAGACGATTGCTCCCATTGTCGCCCCGGAGGTTGCGGTCAGATAGCTGATGCCACCGCTGGGCAGGACGCCGACATCGACAGTGTCGATGCCCACCGAGTGAAGCCCCGCCTGCAGGGCGGAGGAGAGCATCTCTCCGGAGCGGCGAGTGTCGCGACCCACAAGGACCGGGCCACCACGCAGGTGGCCGCCGGCGGCGCGGCCGATGGCGAGCGCCAGGTCGGCTGTGAGCTCGGAACCGGCGAGGCCACGGACGCCGTCCGTGCCGAAGATCGGCTTGCCCTCGTCGAGGAGTCGGCGGAGGTCCGCCAAGGTCAGCGCTTGGTGTACTGGGGGGCGCGGCGGGCTTTGCGGAGGCCGTACTTCTTCCGTTCGACCACACGGGCGTCACGGGTCAGCAACCCGGCCTTCTTCAGGGTGGGCCGGAGCTCCTCATCGAGCACGATGAGGGCTCGGGCGATGCCGAGCCGGAGAGCGTCTGCCTGGCCGGTCTGCCCGCCACCCTCGAGGGTGGCGTGGACGTCGTACCGACCCTGCGTCTGAGTGATCTGCAGTGGCTCCATCACCCGAAGACGAGTGGCCATTGTCGGGAAGTAGTCCTCGAGCGGCCGCCCGTTGAGGGTCACCTGGCCGGAGCCGTCGACGAGACGGACACGGGCGACCGACGCCTTGCGACGCCCCGTGGCCTGGACGAGAGGCTTGGCCATCAGAGTTCCACCTTTCGGATGTTGAGCTCCAGAGCCTGGGGCTTCTGGGCGGCATGGGGATGATCGGGCCCGGCGTACACCTTGAGCTTGCGGCCCCTCTGACGCCCGAGCTTGTTATTGGGCAACATGCCGCGCACGGCCCTCTCGATCACAGCTTCGGGACGCCGCTCGAGCAGACTCTCGAAGGTCTCCGCCTTGATCCCGCCCGGGTAGCCGGAGTGGCGGTAGTAGATCTTGGACTGGCTCTTGTCAGAGGTGACGGCCACCTTGTCAGCGTTGACGACGACTACGAAGTCCCCGCCATCGATGTGCGGGGCGTAGGTCGGCTTGTGCTTGCCACGTAGCAGCGTGGCGATCTCGGAAGCGAGACGACCCAGCGGCAGATCGGTGGCGTCGACCACCAGCCAGGCGCGCTCGACGTCACCCGGCTTGGGCGAGTAGGTCTTGTTCATGGTCATTGAGGTAATCCTCGGCAGGTTGAAGATACCGGGGAACGTTTGGGGAAACGGCTCCCGTCGAGGGAGCAGACATATGCTACGCCGACTAGCAGTTCTAGGCCAAACGCGTGATCACTCTCAACGACATCGAGGAGGCGCGGGCCAGGTTCGAGGGGCATGTCTCGGAGACTCCTCTCATCTGGTCCCAGTCTTTCAGCCGTATCACTGGTCGTGACGTGTATCTCAAGGCCGAATGCATGCAGCGGGCTGGATCGTTCAAGATCCGGGGAGCGCTCAACGTGCTCACCCGTCTCGACGGTGAACCAGTGGTCGCGGGGTCGGCCGGCAACCACGCTCAAGGGGTTGCCCTGGCCGCCTCCTTCACTGGATCACGATGCACCATCTTCATGCCGGAGACGGCGCCGATTCCCAAGATCAAGGCGACCGAGGACTACGGCGCCGAGGTACGGCTGGTCGGTTTCTCGCTCGCCGACGCGGTAGAGGCGGCTGTCGAGCACTCGGAAGCCACCGGGGCCTATTTCATCCATCCCTACGACGACCCCTTGATCGTGGCCGGACAGGGAACTCTCGGCCTGGAGATCCTCGAGCAAATGCCCGACGTTGGATCAGTCGTGATCCCCACCGGTGGTGGCGGCCTTCTCGCCGGCACGGCATTGGCCCTCAAGACCTTGCGGCCCGCGGTGAAAGTAATCGGTGTGGAGATCGAAGCCGATGCGGTGTACGCCCACAGCCGGCAGAAAGGAGAGCTGATCAGGGACTTTCCCCGCGGCCTGCCCACTGTCGCCGACGGAATCGCGGTGTCTGTCCCATCGGATCTTGTCTGGGAGATAGCCGACGATCACGTCGATGACATCGTCGTGGTCAACGACGCCGAGACCACCGCAGCCCTGGCCTACATCCTCGACCGCTCCAAGATCCTGGTGGAGCCCGCCGGCGCAGTTGGTGTCGCCGCACTCATGGAGAAGCGAATCCCCGACGACGCCCCTGACCCGATCTGCATCGTCCTCTCCGGAGGGAACATCGATCTGATGCTGCTGGGCAAGGCAGTGCGCCACGGCCTGGAAGCTTCCGGGCGCTTCGCCGAGTACACGGTGTTGGTCCCTGACCAGCCCGGCAACCTGGCCGCGGTGCTGCAGACCATCGCCGGCCAAGGCGGCAATGTCCTTCTGGTCGAGCACCACCGGGAGGGGTTCGGACTTCCATTCGGCTGGGTCGAGATCGAGATCTCCGTCGAGACCCGTGACGCCGACCACGCCTCCCGAATCGAGCGGGCCCTGGAGCCTTACCGGGGCTGACCGGGGTTGTTCTGGGGGATCGCCCCCAGGGGACGCATCCCCATTTTCGCGAAGGCTAGATCCCGGCACGATGACCAGATCCGACGTGGGAAGCCATGTCTCACGCCGATCAGGAGGTCTCAGCCATGCATCAGCCACGAACCAATCCAGCCAAGCTCACGGCGCCGAGCCGGAAGCGGAGAACGCCGCCTCGAAGCACCGAGCCGGTGGCCACGCCTTCCGCCTCGCCGCTCGACGCGTTAGTTCGCGGACTTGCCTCGATCGGGGAGAGGTTCATGAAAGGCAGAGTCCAACTCCGGGTTCCCTGAAAGGGCAGGGGGGAGTGAGGGCGTCCTCCCCCCTGCCTGGGCAACTCGATCAGTAACCGACTTCCCACAGAACGAGCCCGTGGGAAGGCGCCCCCGTCACCACCCGGCTCCGGTCACCCGCTTCGATGATCTCGGCGACCGAACCCAGGGGAGTGAACCCACGGCCGACGTCGTAGCTGAGCCCGACCAGGGACCGCACCATCTGATGACAGAAGGCGTTGGCCTTGATCCAGAAATGAAGACGGTGCCCGTCGGTCTCCCAGAACGCCTCATCCACCCGACGCACGTTGGTGCCTCCCTCGACGGCACGACAGAAGGCGCTGAAGTCCTGCTCGCCGGTGAAATGCGAGGCGGCCTGCTCCATCGCCGGCACGTCGAGACCGGGCCCGACGTGCCACTCGTAACTGCGGGCCAAGGGATCAGCTGCGGGCCCAATCGCCAACGTATAGCGGTACCTCCGCCACAGCGCCGAGAATCGGGCGTGGAAGCCGTCTTCGGCCCGGGTCACCGCCATCACCGCGATCTCCGGCCCAAGGATCCCGTTCAACGACCGCTGCAAGCTGCTCACGTCGACCTCGT
This sequence comes from Actinomycetota bacterium, assembly GCA_032155085.1. GTDB lineage: Bacteria > Actinomycetota > Acidimicrobiia > Spongiisociales > ZC4RG35 > JARDZU01. Next base: position 7,683 of record JALDXM010000042.1, read on the forward strand.
CCTCGACGCGGACCGAGACCACCTGGCCCCGGGCGTGGACCCCGGCGTCGGTGCGGCCGGCGACCGCGGTCTCGGGTGTAGCCCCGAGCAGTGTCCCCAGCGCTTTTTCCAGCTCACCCTGGACGGTTCGAATGCCGGAATCAGTTTGTGCCGCATAGCCCCTGAAACCCGAGCCGTCGTAGGCCAGGTCGAGACGAAGGGTGGGCATTAGAACAGGGCGGAGAAAACCGCGAACGGGATACCGAGAAGGGTTCTGAAGATGGCGGCGATGGCAAATCCGATCAGCACCGATACCGCAGCATTTCGGGTGTCGATCGCCGCCGCTTCGCGGGTAGCCACCACCAGCACGACGAGGTACCAGATCAGGCCAATGCCCCCGCCGATGGGGCCAAAGAGCTCGAGGAGCAGGGGGAGGACGGCCAGGCCCTGCAGGGCGATCATGGTTTGCGGGCGGGCGCTCGACTGGAACAACCTGGTGGCTGCGAACCACGAGGCGAAGCCGAGGATCAGCCATGACACCACTCCGGCAATGACTGCCTCGAACAGGCCGGGGAAAGAGAAGGCCTGGAAGACACCGCTGACGAGGAGCCGCCCGACATAGGTGACGGCGGCGACCAGGGCCACCAGGATGGCGGCATCGGCAGCAGAATCGCCGTCGAAGTACGCCTCGGTGAAAGGGCTGCGATCTAGCACCGCAGCCCGCCCGGCCCGTCTGAACATCTTGGTCACGGTCGGGCGAGGGTAACCGGGTTACCGGCGAACACGGCCTTGTCGTGTGCAGATTCCCACCTTGGCTGTGGTTGGTTGCACACGGGCATGGAAGCCAGGTTGTTGTGTGCAGAACACCACGGTGGCGGTGGTTGGTTGCACACGGTCTAGCGGTTGTCAGCGGCGAAGACGGACCCGCTCAATGGAGTGGTCGGGAGCCTTCCTCAGGATCAGGCTGGCTCGCTCCCGGGTCGGCAGGATGTTCTCGAAGAGGTTGACCTCGTTTATTCGGGCCCAGATGTCGGAAGCGACCGCCACCGCCTCCTCGTCCGACAGATCGGCGTATCGGTGGAAGTAGGCATCGGGCTGCGTGAAGGCGGTGTCGCGCAGGGTGACGAACCGCTCGATGTACCAGCGGCGCACCGCCTCGGGATCGGCGTCGACGAAGATCGAGAAGTCGAAGTAGTCGCTGACGAACGCACCGATCCCGCCGGCCTGGAGGACATTGAGGCCCTCCAGGACGAGGATGTCGGGACGGCTCATGACACGGGTCTCGCCTTCCAGCACGTCGTAGGCGAAGTGTGAGTACACCGGCACCTCGAGATGCTCCTCCCCGGCCTTGGCCCTGGCCACGAACTCCAGGAGGGCCCGGCGGTCGTAGCTCTCGGGGAAGCCCTTCCGCTCCATGATGCCCCGGGCCTCCAATACCGCATTCGGATAGAGAAAGCCGTCAGTGGTCACCAGCTCGACACGAGGATGATGGGGCCAACGGGCCAGCAGCTCCTGGAGGACACGGGAGATGGTCGACTTGCCCACCGCCACTGATCCAGCAACGCCGAGCACGAAGGGGCGGGGCCGGGGTGGGGAGCCGAGGAAGGTGTCGGTGACAGTGGCCAACTGATGGCTGCCCTGGACGTGCAGGTTGAGCAGCCTCGACAGTGGCAGGAAGCTGTGCTCGACCATGTCGATGTCGAGATTTACGTTTATCCCCCGGATCTTCTCCACGTCAGACTCGGTGAGGGTCAGCGGGGTGTTGGCCCGGAGGGCGGCCCATTCATCACTCGTGAAATCGAGATAACTGGGTTGGCTCAACTCTGCCAGGCTACCCGGGCCCTTCGGCGACAAATCCCTAAGTGACCCCACGAATCCGGCCGATACGTAGGTGATGGGACAGTTCCAGGGCTCCTTGCGGTTGCCAGGTGACAGCCAGCCTCTGCCTGCCATCGTCCAGCTTGGCGACGGCCGCCTACAGATCTCATCCGGTGGCCATGCAATCGGCGACTGGTCGATCAACACCATCGACATCGCCCAGGTGCCTGAAGGAATCCGGGTGAAGGCCGAAGGGGAGGTGCTCCTCCTCGATATCCCCGATCGCGAGGCGTTCACTCAGGCTGCCGCCCTGTATTCCCCCAAACCCAAGCGTCTCGCTCGGGCCAAGCGCTCACCCAAGACGAAGTCCGAGAACACGCTGCCGGCCAGGCCGGCGGCCAAAGCTGTGAAGCCCACCGAGCCGAAGGGACCGTCCCGGATCGATCAGCTCCTTGCCAGGGC
>JALDXM010000043.1:0-9922 GCA_032155085.1 Actinomycetota bacterium
CCGCCGCCCACGGCCGCCACAGCTGGTCGGCCGGGAACTCCCCGATCATGAACACTCGCAGGTTGGCCCGAATGATCTCGTAATCGGCCGAGAGCAGCCCTCGAAGCAACGCCACGAAGGCCCAGATCACCAGGGCGGCCAGGGCCAGGGTGAGCAAGCTGTTGTACCAGTTGTTGAACAGGTTCTTCCGGGCCCAGTCCGTCGCCCCGCGGGCCGGGGGCTCCACCTGCGGTGGAGTCTCCTCGAAGACGGGGGTCTCGACCGTCATCGGGTCACCAGCTGCATGCGCCGATTCACCAGGTTGGCCACCAGGGAGATGATGAGGGAGAAGACCAGATACCCGCCCATGAGAAGGGCGATCATCTGTGGCGCCGGCTGGCCGTTTCCGATGAGCTGGAAGGTGATCCGGGTCATCTCGGCATAGCCGATGGCGATGGCCAGCGATGTGTTCTTGGTGAAGTTCAGGTATTGGCTGATGATCGGGGGGATGGCAACCCGCATCGCCTGGGGCAAGACCACGTAGCGGAGCCGCTGGAACGAGGAGAGGGCGATGGCGTTGGCCGCCTCGGACTGGCCCCTGGGCACGGCGAGGATGCTGCCCCGCACGATCTCGGCGACATGGGACGCGGTGTAGAGGACCAGGGCGGCCAGCACCGCCCAGTAGGCGGCGAGGCCTGTGTAGCCCCCCTCCAGGGCCCTGCCATCGAGGACGGGCCGGGACAGGCCAATCGGCCCACCGAGGGCGAAGAAGCCAATCAGGGAAATGATCGAGAAGACCCCTAGCGACCAGAGGAAGCGATGATGATGCACGCCCGTTCGCTCCGAGCGTCTGGTCCGCCACCACCAGACCACGGCGGCAACGATCAGGGCAACGGCCATGATCGCCAGGAACGGGCCGAAGTTGGGCTGGGCGGTGAACCCGACCATGGCGATGTACCGGTTGTTGACGAGCAACAGGTCGGCGATGTTGAGCGATTCCTGCAGCACCGGGAACTGGAGAATCGCCACGTTGAACACAAAGAAGATGATGAGGAGGGGGGGCAGGTTGCGGACTATCTCGACATAGAGCCCAGCCGCCTTGGCCACCAGCCAGTTCGTGGAGAGACGAGCCACCCCCACCAGGACGCCGATGACGGTAAGTAGGGGGATCCCAACCACCACCAGGGCCAGGGTGTTCTTGACCGCGTTTAGCAGACCCCGCCAGATCGGCGCAGATGGGCTGATATCGGAGCCAGGGATGTCCACCCCGAGGGGCTGGGTGAGAAAGTCGAAGTCGGTAGGGAGCCCCGCTGCGCGCAGGTTGTTGGTCAGGTTGAACCAAAGCACGTAGAGGACGATGAACACCGCCGCGGCCGCCAGAACCTGGATCGCCACGCGCAAGACGCGAACGTCCCGCCACACCGGCGGTCGGTGTCTGGTCTCCTCCGCCACTGTCAAACGATCACCACCCCAAGATCACCAAATGGCCGGTGGGGTGGCACAGAGGCCACCCCACATCGGTCGGTTTCCTAGCGATAAGGCGGCGGGTAGTGGAGGCCGCCGTTCGTCCAGAGCTCGTTGAGCAGGCGCTCGAGCCCCAGAGGCGAGCCGGCGCCAACGTTGCGGTCGTAGATCTCGGCGTAATTCCCGACCTGAGTGATCACCTGTGCGGCGAAGTCGGTGGGAAGCCCGAGACCGGGGTCGAATGGCGCCGTTCCGTCATCTGTCTCCACGGGCAACCCGAGGAAGTTCCGGATGTTGGTGTCCTCTGTGTCGGTGAAGGTGTCGACGTTGGTCGAGTCGATCCCGAACTCCTCCGCCTGCATGGTCGCCAGGACGATCCAGTCCACGACCTGGGCCCACTGTGAGTCGCCATCGAGCACGGCCGGTCCCAGTGGCTCCTTGGAGAAGGTCTCCTCCAGGATCACCAGAGCCTCGGGACCGCCTTGATCCTCGGGCCAGGCCGATCGCACGCCGGCAAGCTGGGACTTGTCCGAAGTCCAACCGTCACACTGTCCCTCGATGAAGGCCGCCTGGATCTGCGGGTTCTCGTCGAAGGTGAGTGGCGTATAGGGGATGTCGGCCATCCTCGCGGTCAGGTTCAGTTCGGTCGTGGTTCCGGAGAGGACACAGATGGTGGTATCGGTCATGTCCTCGATGGTGGTGAAACCGCTGTCGGCGCCAACCATCATCCCCTGACCGTCGTAGAAGGTCGTGGTGAGGAACGTCGCAGCGAGGCCGCCGTCCCGGCTCGAGGTGTAGGTCGTGTTCCGGATCAGGACATCCACCTCGTTCGCCTGCAGGGCGGTGAAGCGCTGCTCTGCAGTCAGATCGACGAACTCGACCGCCTCGGCATCGCCGAGCACCCCGGCGGCCACGGCACGACAGAAGTCGATGTCGAACCCGACGTGCTCACCGGCCTCGTCTACGAACCCAAACCCGGGCACGGCGTTGTTCACGCCGCAGATGAGGTTGCCACGGGTCATGACCTCGGACAGCTTGCCCTCACCGCCAGGAGCCGCTGGAGCGGAAGTGGTGGTCTCTTCGCCGTCTGCGGCCGAAGTCGTCGTCTCCTCACCGTCTGCGGCGGTGGTGGTTGGCGCCTCGGTGCCATCACCCGCCGTGGTGGTGGTATCGGCCGCCTGGGTACATGCCGCCAACACCAGCGACAGGGCGGCGAGAAGCGCCACCAGCCTTATTGATTTCATCGCTACCTCCGTAGATCGCTTCACGTCGCGCAGGGAGACGACGCGCTGCATGGCTGCGACCCTAGTGATCTGTCGCTCAACGGGCTGGAGGTGGGGATCAGCCGGTCTCGGCCATGAGGCGGAGAAAGCGCCGGGCTCGTTCGGTGGTGGGGTCGACCAGAACCTGATCTGGCGGGCCCTTCTCCACTACCCGTCCCTGATCCATGAAGAGGACCTCGTCGGCCACGTCTCGTGCAAAGCCGAGCTCGTGGGAGACAACGATCATGGTCATCCCCTCCGAGGCCAGGGTCTTGATCACCTCGAGCACCTCACCGACCAGCTCTGGGTCCAGGGCTGAGGTGGGTTCATCGAAGAGCATCAGGGCCGGGCTCATCGCCAACGCACGGATGATCGCCACGCGCTGCTGCTGGCCACCGGAGAGCCGGTCGGGGTACTCGTCCCTTTTGTCGGCCAGATCGAAACGATCCAGAAGGTGCTGGGCAGTGATCTGAGCTTCCTCCACACTCGTCTTGAGCACCTTGCGAGGAGCAAGGGTGACGTTGTGAAGGACCGTCAGATGGGGGAAGAGGTTGAAGGATTGGAAGACGATCCCGATCCGGCGTCTCGCCTTGTCGGCCTCGTACTCGGGATCCGAGATATCGACCCCGTCGAGCAAGATCTCGCCGTCGTCGATCGGCTCGAGCAGATTGATGCAACGGAGAAGAGTCGACTTTCCCGATCCGGACGGCCCCACCACGGCCATCACCTCATGGGCGTCGAGAGTGAGGGTGACGTCGGCAAGGACGGTCAAGTCGCCGAACTCCTTCCACAGGCCGTGCACCTCGAGAAGTGGCGTGCTCACAGCGACGTCCCGGCGACACGTTCCTTCTGACGGCGAATCAGGTAGTCGGTGAACCGGGCCAGAGGAACCGTCAGCAGGAGGAAGAGGACTGCCGCTGCCAGATAAGCGGTGAAGTTGAAGGTGCCGGCCACATAGATCTGTGCCCGCCGAAACGCCTCCTGGACCCCGAGCAGTGCGAGCAGAGCCGAGTCCTTTTGTAGGGCCACGAAGTCGTTGAGCAGTGGCGGGATGACCCGGCGCACCGCCTGGGGCAGCACCACCCACCGCATGCTCTGGGCCGAGCTGAGCCCGAGGGAGCGGGCGGCCGATGTCTGGCTCTCGTGCACCGACTCGATCCCGGCCCGGTACACCTCCGCGACATAGGCCGAGTACGAGATTACGAGCGTGGTGATGGCCCAGAACTCCTGGCTGTTGGGCACACCTTGCAATCTCAGCGCAGGGACTCCGAAACCGAGAAGGAACAGAAGGATGATGGTGGGGATGCCCCGGATCAGGTCGACATAGGCGGTGGCAGCCAGCCTGAGCGGGGTGAGCAAGGGCGACCGGGTGCTTCGGATGACTGCGACGATCAGGGCGACGATCAGGATGAACACTTCTGCTATCAGGAAGATGCGGATGTTCCGCCTGAAGCCCTCGAGAATCTCCGGGAATGACGCCTTGAAGTCCTCCCAGCTGAAGAACGACTCCTTCACCGCCGGCCACCCCGGCGAGTTGACGACGACCAGCGTGACCACGCCAAATGCGATCACGGTGCTGACCGCTCCGATCAGGAGGGCCCGGCGGCGCTGGCCCCTTTGATGAGCGAGACGCCGCGCCCGACCCGGGGATATGCCCGGGCTCCGGCTCGACGCCTCGGCCTCAGTCATTCAGGTGTCAGCTGGTCTCGATGACGGGGGCGTCGACCACGTCAGAGAGCCACTCTTGCTGGATCGCGGCCAGATCGATGGCGGCCAGGGCCTCGTTGACGCAATCACGAAGTGGGTTCCCCTCCTCGAAGAGCATGCCGAACTGCTCGGGGTCGTCTCCCGAGGGGAATTGGGCGATCACCGCCGACCCCTCGATCTCGACGGCCGCGACGAAGAACGCAGTGGGCAGGTCGAGAATCAACCCGTCGAGCTGTCCGGCGTCGAACGCCGCTTTGGCGTCGGCGTTGGTGTCATAGACCAGGGCCTCGCTGTCGGGCTGGATGACGTCGTTGATGAAGTCGAGGCTGGTGGTGCCTACCTGGGCGCCGAGCTGGAAGCCCTTGAGATCCTCGAGCGTGGTTGCTGCGGCGATCTCCGAGTCAGCGAAGCCGAGCAGCGCCTGGTTCACCTCGTAGTACCCGTCGGAGAAGTCGACCGCCTGATCACGCTCCTCGGTGATCGAGATCTGATTGATGTCGAAGTCGAAGTCCTTCTCGCCAGGTGCGAAGGAGTTGTTGAAGGGCACAACCACCCACTCGACCTCTTCGGCCGTGAAGCCGAGCTCCTCGGCCACTGCATATGCAACCGCACTCTCGAAGCCGGTGCCGGTCGACGGCCCACCCTCGAAGTCGAACCAGGGTGGGAAGGACGGATCGTCCGTGGCAATCGTGAGCACACCCTCTTGGACGAGTGGCAGGTCTTCCTTCTCACACGAGACGTCGCCACCACCTGCACCCTCTTCGGCGGCACATCCGGCCAGGACAAGGCCGAAAACGACGATCACGGCGAGTTGTCTCTTCATCGGGTGCCTCCACTCGGGTTCGAGGCCCGCAGGGTAATGCCGAGAGGAGCCCTCTCATCGAACCGAGCGACGAGGGCAGTTATACAATCGCCAAATGCCTCGAGTGGCAGATTCAGGAGGAAGAAAGACAATGAAGAGAACCGTTATTTGGCTCGTAGCAGCCATGGCGTTGGTTGCAGCCGCCTGTGGCGGCGGCGAAGGCGGCGGCGAAGAGACACCGACCACGGAAGCAACCGGAACCACCGGCGCGACCGAAGGTGACCTTCTCTCGGCCATCGAGGAGGAGGGGGTGCTCACCGTCTCCACCGACCCGGCCTACCCGCCTCAGTCTGAGCTCAACGAAGACACCGGCGAATACGAGGGATTCGACATCGATGTAGCGACTGCGATCGCCGACGGTATCGGCGTCGACGTAGCGTGGGAGGCGCCGGCCTGGGAGACGATCATCGCCGGCAGTTGGCAAGGCCGATGGGACCTGAGCGTGGGCTCGATGACCATCACCCCAGAGCGGGAAGAGGTGCTTCATTTCAGCACCCCGTACTACTACACGCCAGCCGTGGTCCTGGTGGGGGCAGACGACACCTCGATCTCCGATCTCACCACCGATCTCGACGGGCAGACCATCGGGGTCTGTGGCGGCTGCACCTATGACTTCTTTCTCCAGGGCAACCTGGAGATCCCCGGCGAGACGTTCGAGTTCGTGATCGACGATCCGGAGATCGTGACAACGGACACGGACACCACCGCGATCGAGCAACTGGTCCAAGGCCGGGTGGCTGCTGTGATCACATCGGCGACCACAGCCCAGGGCGCCATCGACGCGGACCTGCCGGTCAAGGTGGTCGGCGACCCGCTCTTCTACGAGCCGTTGGCCGCCGCCATCGACGCCAGTGCCGATCTGGACACGGAGTCGTTCGTGGCCCGGGTGTCCGAGATCATCGAAGGAATGCATGAAGACGGGAGCTTGTCGGAGCTGTCGAACCAGTGGTTCGGCCTCGACCTGACAACGAAGGCGTCCTGATGACGGGTGGCGGGGGCAGCTCTCCTGGGGCGGCCCCCGCCATTCCCTCCCTCACCAACTGATCGAGGGTCGATGAGAGACCGACTCGAAGCGCTCAGCATCCGGATCCCGTTCCGGGTGAAGCTCGCCCTGGTTTGGGCGGCGATCGGCATCGTGGTTGTCGCCCTCTTCATGGCCGCAGATTTCGATCTGCAGTGGATGATCGACCAGTTCTGGTTCATCGCCAGCGGTCTGCCCTGGACCATCATCATCTGCGGGCTGGCCATCCTGCTGGCAGTGATCCTGGCGCTGCTCGGCGCTCTCGGTCGTCTCTCCAACAGCGCCATCGCCCAGGGCGTCTCGGGTTTCTACACCTCGTTCTTCAGGGGCACGCCGCTCATCGTGCAGATGTTCCTGATCTTCCTGGCCCTTCCTCAGCTGGCGCCGCCCAACCTTCCTGGCCTGCGCGATGCCTTGATCCTCACGGCCCTTCAGGCCGGCGTCATTGCTCTCGGTCTCAACTACGGGGCTTACATGACGGAGATCTTCCGGGCCGGTATCCAGTCGGTGGGACACGGCCAGGTGGAAGCGGCGGAAGCTCTGGGAATGACCTATCGGCAGCGGATGCGACGGATAGTCCTGCCACAGGCGGTGCGGGTGATCATCCCGCCTACCGGAAACGAGTTCATTGCCATGATGAAAGATTCGGCCCTCATATCGCTGCTCGGCTCGGTGGTGGCCCAGATGGAGATCTTTCGCAGGGCGCAGTTGGTGGGCCGCGCCGACTTCCGGCCGCTCGAAGCCTTCATAGTGGCCGCCGCCCTCTATTGGGTCCTGACCACAGTGTTTCAGTTCTTCCAGGGCAAGTTGGAGCGGAAGCTCTCGGCCGGTTATGTGCGTTCCGCCATCAAGGTGACCACACAGCCGGGAGTCGACGTACGTGAGCCTGCGGTGGACATGCCGGAAGGGGAGCCGGCGTGACCGAGCCCGTGGTACGGGTGACCGAGCTGCACAAGTCCTTTGGTGACAATGAGGTCCTCAAGGGAATCGACATGGATGTCGCCCGCGGTGACGTGGTGGTCGTGTTCGGCCGTTCGGGCTCGGGGAAGAGCACCCTCCTTCGTTGTATCAACTTCCTGGAAGAGCCGACGTCGGGCACCATCGAGGTCGGGGGAGTCAAGGTCGAGCCTGGACATCGCACGCGTAGACAGCGGGAGACCATCAGAAGTGTGCGACTGAAAGCAGGAATGGTGTTCCAGGAATTCAACCTGTTCCCCCATCTCACCGCCCTCGAGAACGTGATCGAGGCGCCGGTCACCGTGAAAGGCGAACAGCGGGCTCACGCCATCGAGAAAGGCCGGGTCCTGCTGCGACAGGTGGGGTTGGGCGACAAAGAGGACGAGCATCCGATCAGGCTGTCCGGTGGCCAGAAGCAACGGGTGGCGATAGCCAGGGCACTGGCCATGGAGCCAGAGGTGATGTTGTTCGACGAGCCCACGTCGGCCCTCGACCCGGAGCTGATTTCCGAGGTGCTCGTGGTCATGAAGGCGCTCGCGACCGAGATGCAGATGACGATGATCGTGGTCACCCACGAGATGGGCTTCGCCCGTGAGGTTGCCAACACAATGGCGTTCTTCCATGAGGGATTGATCGTGGAACAGGGCCCACCCAATCAGGTCATCTCCGATCCCCAGCACCCCCAAACCAAGCGCTTCCTGGAAGCTGTGCTCTGAACTACGCCAATATGGCCAACACCCGCGACACCACCGAGTCGGCGTCGAGGCCGACGGATTGGGCGATGTCGGCGGGTGCGCCAAAGGGCAAGAAATGGTCGGGGATCCCTATGCAGGTGATGTCCTTGACCATGCCCGCCTCGGCGAATACCTCCATCACTCCCGCACCGAAGCCCCCGGCGACGACGTTGTCCTCGAGGGTCACGATATGGCCGGCGGGAGCGGCCCACTCGAGGATGCGGGGGTCGAGCGGCTTGACCCAACGTGCGTTGACCACACCAGCCGAGAAGCCCTTGGCCCGGATATCAACAGCTGCTTTCTCCGCGACCTCCACCATCTTGCCCACCGCGACCAGAAGCACGTCGCTGCCCTCGGAAAGCAGCTGCGCCTCGCCGACGGGGATGGGGTTGACCGGGACCGCCGGCACCGACACCGCCGCGCCCTTTGGGTAACGGATCGCTATCGGCCCGTCATGATCGACGGCGGTCTCGATCATGGCGCACAGCTCTGTGGCGTCGGCTGGGGCTCCGACCACCATGTTGGGGATCATCCGCAGATAGGACAGGTCGAACACCCCGTGATGTGACGGCCCGTCCGGCCCGGTGATGCCGGCCCGGTCGATCAGGAATGTCACCGGGAGGTCGTGAAGGGCCACATCGGCGACGATCTGGTCGAACGCGCGCTGCAGAAAAGACGAATACACCGCCACCACAGGGTGCTTGCCGGCCAGCGCCATCCCGGCGGCGAGCGTGACGGCATGTTGCTCGGCGATGCCCGTGTCGAAGACCCGGTCGGGGAACCGCTGCCACATCTGCATGAGCCCGGCGGTGGTCACCATCGCCGCGGAGATGCCGATCAGGTCGGGCCTGGTCGCAGCGGCTTGGGCGACCGCGTTACCTGCGACGTCGGTGAGCCTCAGTTCGTCCTTCAGGGCCTTCCCGGTGGCCAGGTCGAAGGAGCCCACACCGTGCAGCATCTCGAGCTCGTCCTCGATGGCTGGTTGGTATCCGTTGCCCTTCTGGGTGACGACGTGGATGACCACCGGCCGGTCATAGGTTTTTGCGGACCGGAACGTCTCCTCGAGCAGCCCGATGTCGTGGCCGTCGATCTGACCCGTGTACTTGAGGTCTAGAGCGTCGAAGACGGTGAAAGGCTCGAGTATCTGCTTGACCGCGTCCTTCAGCCTTCCCGCCAGCTCATCGGCAGTCTCACCGACCAGAGGGAGCCCGCGCAACATACGGCCCAGGGTTCGCTTGGTCTTCTCGTAGCGAGGGTCGAACCGGTAGTGGGCCAATGACGCCAGGGCAGCCAGGCCGCCGACAGTGGGAGCATACGAACGCCCGTTGTCGTTGACGACGATGATCAGACGCTCGGGCTGGGTCACAGCGATGTGGTTGAGGGCCTCATAGGCCATGCCCCCGGTCAGCGCTCCGTCTCCGATGATGGCCACCGTGTACCCGGGATAGCCGGCCAGGGCGTGGCCAAGCGCATACGACAGTGAGGTCGAGGCGTGGCTGTTCTCGACGAAGTCGTGCTCCGACTCCTCACGACTGGGGTATCCGGATAGGCCGCCGGTGTGGCGCAGGCGGTCGAATCCTTCCATTCGGCCGGTGAGCAGCTTGTGGACGTAGGCCTGATGCCCCACATCCCAGATGAACCGATCGTCAGGCGATTCGAACACCCGATGCAGGGCGAGAGTCAGCTCGACCACACCGAGGTTCGGTGAGAGATGCCCGCCGGAGCGGGAGACCTTGTCGAGGATGAAGGCGCGGATCTCCTCGGCCAGCCCTTGGAGCTCTTCCGTGCTCAGCTCATGCAGGTCGGCAGGGCTCGTGATGGATTCGAGAATCGACATGATGGGAGCGGGCTCAGGCTAGTGGTCTGCCCGTGTTTGCTCGTCGAGAACGGGCAGACGCGCAGTGAACGTCGAGCCGGCTCCCAGCTCGCTCTGGAC
>JALDXM010000044.1:0-9890 GCA_032155085.1 Actinomycetota bacterium
CGCTCGTTATCGGCGGACTGGCGGTCTACTCGTTGATCATGGCCTTTCTGGCATGGCTGGCACTGCGTCAGGATGTGTCGCCGCCCAGAGCGTGAAGGTCAGCCCATCATCTGCTCGAGTTGGGAGCGCACGGACTCCCAGGCGGTGCGGACCTTCTCCTCGACGTCTAGATCGTCGAGAGTCTCTTCGAAGTCCTCGACAGCAGATTCGATCTCAGCGCGGGCGATCGTGCCGTCCTCACGGATCCCGGCGATGCTGGCGGCCACCTGCGTGCTCAAAGTAGTCCAGGCTTCATTAAGGTCCTGGGCTGTCTCGGACTCCGAGATCGCTTCATCGAGCTCATCGAGCTGGGCCTGAAGCTCGGCCACCGTATCGGGTGCCGTGTCGTCGGCGGTTGTGTCCCCCGTTGTGGTCTCGGTTGGCCCGGATGTCGCCCCGGCCAGCCCGTCACTGTCGGAATCGGCGCAGGCGGCCAGCACCAAAACTGACCCTACGATCAGAAGTGCGACTCTCGTTTTCATGTTTCCTACCTCGGTTGGTTGACCGGGACCATCCGTCCCAGAGGTCTGGCTTACCACCGCCGGCAAGAGGCTGAAACGCGCCGAAGCCACCCTCGTGGGGTGGCTTCGGTCGCTTTTGCGGACGTCGACTCAGAACTGAGTCTCTACGTAGTCCTCATCGAGGCGCCGCTGGATCTCTTCGGCGGACTCGCCGGTCTTCTCCTTGATACGACCAACGAACTCCTCGTAGTTGCCTTCGGCGACATCGAGGTCGTCATCGGTCAGATCCCCCCATACCTGGCGGGCCTTGCCCTTGAGCTGATCCCAACGGCCTTCCCACTTCATCTGTGTGGAATCCTGCATGACGCTCTCCTTTCCTGGCGTTCTCATGCTGCATGCACTTACCACCTCGGCCGGATACGAAAACCCACTGTTTCCTACGGTCGGATGGAGGGGAAGGTGTCTCTCATGCCAGAGCGAATCCCCACTGTCGCGGTCGCCGAGTCATGCACCGGTGGCCTTGTGATGGCACAAATCGTGGCCACCCCCGGATCCGGTGACTGGTTCAAAGGCGGGGTGGTTGCCTACGACAAGCAGGTGAAGATGGACCTACTGGGTATCGAGCCGGGGCCGGTCGTGACCTCTGAGGCTGCCGCTCGAATGGCGAGCACGGTGCGGAGGCTGGTGGGCACCGACCTGGGCGTTGCCACTACAGGTGAGATGGGCCCGGATCCGGAAGAGGACGTCCCTGTGGGCACCTTGTTCGTCGGCCTCGCTGACAGCCAGGCGACGCGGGTTCATCACATAGTTCTCTCAGGAGGGCCCGACCGGATACGTGCGGCGGCGACCGAGCTCGCCCTGCTTCATCTCCGCCGTCGGGCGGGGTTGGACGCCCGTCTCAAGGCGGTCTGAGCAGCCCTAGCTGTCCGGCGAGTCGATGGTGGGCCGGATCGAGAAACTGTCGCGGACGCCGGCCAGCTCGAGCAGGCGCATCACAGGGCCCTCGGTAACGACCAGTTTCAAGGCGCCTCCCTGCTCCTGGATCCGCCCTTGGTGGGTGAGGAGGACACGCAGGCCGGCCGAGTCCATGAATTCGACCTTGCGAAGGTCGACGAAGACCTCCTGGCGCTTGAACTTGGCCAACGCCGCGTCGAGCTCAGGCGCCGACGCCAGATCCACCTCGCCTTTCACGACTACGACCTGGTGCGACCCGATACGGCTCGTATCTAGGCTGAATGGCGGGGTCAGCTCCAACTTCGACCCTCCACGTCCGGCATCCCGATGCTGCGACAAACCATCGCATTCGATAGTACATGCCGTCGATCAGCAACCCCGGGTCGCGACAGACTTCCTGTGCCGGTGAAGGCTTGGCCGGGCTCAGGCCGCCCTGACACAGTCGAACATGATCCGAACCCTGGTGCCCGATGGGCCGGTGCGGAGCTGAACCAGGTCTGACACCTGGTTGGCCAGCCAGATTCCCCGGCCACGCTCCTGGGTGAAATCGGGTCGGCGACGCCCAACAAGGTCGTCCCGGATGTAGCCACGGTCGCGCACCTCGCAGACCATGTGCCCGTTGTCGGGCCAGACCCCGAGCGTGCCGCCCCCGGCGTAGAGCACGCTGTTGGTGGCGATCTCGTTCACCGCGAGCAAGAGATCGGGTATCCGCTCCGACAGCACTCCGAGGTCACGCGCCTGCTCGGCCAGATCTCTCCGCATATCTGCGAGGCCGATCGCGGTGAATGGCGTGAACCAATCCTCCGGGATGGGGGGGTTGGGCAGGTCGCCATCGAGGAGGGTCTCCCTGTCAGTCTCGTAACGCGGATTGATCCTCGGCTCTCCACCCTCCAGGACGTACAGGTGCGAGAACTCCATCTCCTCGATCACATCGGGGGATAGCTGCACGGTGTCATAAGGGCACGCAGTGAGCAACCGATAGGGCGTATCGGCAAAGGCCCTGTCGAGAAGACGTTCGTGTATCTGGGCCTCCACGAGCTCCGCCGGCTTCCGGCCCGGGTAAACCGGCTCGCCCACTCCCCACACCGTGTCGCCGGGAGCACAACTGTCGGCGAGGTAGTCATGCCACAGGGAGATGAGACGGCCCGGGTTGGGGGCAACCTCCTCCATCGCGGCCACCTCGACCCTTTCGCCGAACAGATTTCTGAAGATCGCGGTCTTTTCCGACTCGACCACGATCATCACGAGATCGCCGCGCACCAATCCCGGTTCGAGGAACTCGGAAACCTGGCTGACCAGGTCATGGACCGAGTCGTAGGGCATCGCCTCGTGGCGAAATCCGGCATCTTCAGTGGTCACAACACCCAGCGGACAGCTCGACGCCGGCACATGATGTGGGGCGTCACCGCCCGTCGAAGACTAGCGCGGGCCCAAGACGTGGTGACCCACGACGTCTGTCATCGACCTGTACGCGTGATCGCCAGCATGGCCACGTCGTCGCGCTGGCCCCCGGCGGGCATCTCCGCCCACAGGAAAGCCAGGAGCTGGTCGAGCAGCGTGTCTGGATCATTTGTGTCACGACGGGTCAGCGCTAGCTCGACACTTTCGGGCGGGGCGAGGCCGGGCAGGGCAAACCCATCGGTGTACAGGAGCATGACGTCGCCAGGGCCCAGCCAATGCTCTTCTTCCATCGGGCCGATCTCGGGGCGGACCCCAACGGGAGGACATGGCGTCCCCAGACGCTGCACGGCCCCGTCTGCAGTAACCAGGATGGCGGGGGGGTGCCCGGCAAGGGTGATGCCGACTTTGAAGCGCTCGCCCTTGTCCTCGAGCAATGCGTAGGCCAACGTGCACATCTGCTCCTCTTCGAGCAGAGACTCGTTGATTCGGGTGACCACCGTGCTTGGTGTGGGGTCCAGTGCCACGATGGACCTCAGGGTGTAACGGGCGAGGCCCACGGCCGCGGCGGCCTCGACTCCCTTGCCGGCAATGTCCCCGACCAGGACCGCGGTGCGGCCATCTGCTGTGCGGAAGACGTCGTAGAAGTCTCCCCCCACATGTCCCACCAACGACACGGGCCGGTAACGGCCGGCGATCTCCAGCCCGGGAACAGTCGGCAAGCTCTTTGGCGTCAGGACCGCTTGCAGTGCCTCGGCGATCTCATGCTGCTGTTGAAAGAGAGCGGCATTCTCCAGGATGGCTGCAGTCCGATCGGCGATCACGCCCAGCACGTCCAGGTCGGCCTCGTCCAGCATCGGGTCGGGGTTTCCCCTGGCAAGTGCCAGGGTCCCGATGACACGACGCCCGACTGAGATCGGCACACACGCCACAGAGTTCAGGTCCAGCCTCCTGAAGACATCGATGACTTCGTCAGACAGCCGTGTCTCTGCGCTCACGAGGACCTCGTCATTGATCTCGAGGATCTCCGGGGTCCCGGTTCTGGCCACTCTCGGCTGAAGGCGCTTCTCATCCAAGGCGATCGGATCCAGGGACATCATGTCTACAAGGGTGCGGGCGTGCTCATCTCCGGGGCGGGCCATGGCTACCGGCACGAGCATCTCGCCCTGAAGCAAATGGACTGCACACCACGACCCCATGTGCGGGACCAGGGTGGTGGCCAGCGCGTTCAGGTTCTCGTCCCGGTCCAGCGATGATCCGAGCGCCTCGTACACGTTGTAGAGGAGGTCTCGTATCTCGTCGCGGCGGAACTGTCCGGTGACGTCCTGGAAGAAGTTCAGCACCAGGACCACTTCGCCGGCGTCGTTCCTTATCGGGCTCGACCGGACCCGGGACCATCGGGCCCGTGGGGAGCCAGGAACCCGGTATCCGACCACGGCCTCCGCCATCGGCGCCCCGGCCAGGACTCTCCGTCCCGGAAGACTTTCCAGAGGTAGAGGAGCACCGGAGCGATCGATCATCTCGAACCGGCTGAGCAGCCCATCGGAAGGACCTTTGATCAGCTCTGCACCACTCGCGAAGCCGACGAGCCGGGCCGCCTCATCGTTGGCATATACCAATTGCCCGGACTGATCCTGGACTGTCACCCCTTCAGCAGCATTCCTGAACAGGACGTCGAGGACCCTCCGGTCCCCGGCAGTGGCCAGCTCTATGAAACGGTCCCCGGGCAACGCTCCCTCCACCGCCGGGCCATTTCGACGTTTCCCGGCGGGCAGGAACATAGTCGCGCCGGTCCCTCCGCACTCCGCCGAGCCGCCATATCATCGAACGGCCGATGAAGCGCACTCTCCCGCTGTTTCTCTTCCTCCTCTTCGCCTGCGCCGAGGGCGGAACGGCGACAACCACGATCACCCGACTGACGACGACAACCACCACACTGGCGGGCACCACCACGATTCCCGGGGAGTGCCCGCCCCCTCCTTACGAGCTGGAGTTTCTTCCCCCGGGAGTTGGCTCTGCCACACTCGACCCCGCAGAGATCGAGCCTGACGTCTGGACCTCGGTCCCAGGGATCAGCGCCACACTCTGGGGTCGCGAAGACCAGGTCGCCATGGCGCTGATCCGTGGAGCGCTGCCTGCGGTCGACTGGCCCGGCGACAAGGGAGATGTCTTGATCGACGGCACCCGTGCTGTTGTCGGCCCCCATCCCGACGGGACCTGGGTGGCCGGCTGGTTCGAAGAGCCACGGGAGCGCTGTGACCTGTACACCATGGTCTTCTACCCACCGGTGGCACCCCGCGACGTCGAGCAGACGCTGGAAGGAATGAACCGAGTCGGCGGATGAGCTTGCGCCCTTGACGGATCCAGAGGTGATGCGTAGCGTTCCGGCCGGAATGAGCGGACAGAGCACCCTGCGGACCGGTCACATTTGGTGGTGGGCTTGGCGCATGCCGGAGGTGGCTTCGGTCGGATAGTCCCCGCTCTCTGATCTACACGAACCCACTTCCGGAGACGGCGGTGGGTTTTCTGTTGAAGAAGGCTCCTGCCGACACCGGATGAGGAGCCTCATGAACACCATCTTCGACATACCAGCCGATCTGGACACACCGACCTCGGTGTACCTGAAGCTGGGCCCGCTCGGGCCCCGCTTCCTGCTCGAGAGCGTGGAGCAAGGCGACCAGGTGGGCCGATTCTCCTTTATCGGGTTTGGGCCCGGTCTCGAGGTCACCAGCGATGGCCGCACCATTCAGGCAGGCAGCAGCCTGATCGAGACCGACGGGACCATGGCCGCCCTGATGGACGGTCTCCGCAAGATCCTGGCCTCGGCACCATCGCCTGGGCCCGTGTCGACTTCCATACCCTTTCACGGAGGGCTGGTCGGTGCCATCTCCTTCGATGTCGCTCATCGGCTGGTCGGCTCTCCGCCACCGGCCGGTGACAGACCCGAGATCCAGTTGTATGGCCCGTCGAGCCTCATTGTCTTCGATCATCTGAGCAGGAGGGCAGCCCTGCTCCACGATGGGCCGGAGTCGGATCGCCTCGATCTCCGCCGGGAGGTGATGGGCCTGCTCGCCGGTGGGGTCTCGCGGTCACTGGGTGGCGCCGGCTTCAGCCCACCCACCGGATCGATGTCGCAGGCCGAATATGAGGCAGCCGTCGAGCGGTCACGGCATCACATCAGGGAAGGCGACGTTTATCAGATCGTGCCCTCGGTTCGGTTCACCGGGGAGACGGACCTCGACCCGTTCACCGTCTACCGTGGGCTGCGCCTCCTCAACCCCTCGCCCTACATGTATTTCTGCGATCTGGGCGAGACCCATGTCATCGGGTCCTCGCCCGAGGCCCTGGTTCGCCTCCGGGGATCGACGGCAGAGCTGAGGCCCATCGCCGGGACCAGGCCGCGGCACAGCGATGAGCAGCGCGACCGCATCGCCGAGGAGGAGTTGCTCGCTGATGCCAAGGAGGCGGCCGAGCACGTGATGCTGGTCGACCTGGCCCGCAACGATTTGGGCCGGGTCGCCGTGCCTGGCTCGATCAAGGTCGACCCCTATCGGGCCATCGAGCGATACAGCCATGTGATTCACCTGGTGAGCGGTGTGAGCGGGATCCTGGAACCGGGGACCGACGCCTTCGATCTGTTCGCCGCCGCATTCCCCGCCGGCACCGTGGTGGGAGCGCCCAAGATTCGTGCCTTGGAGCTGCTGCAAGAGATGGAGCCGGTGCCCCGGGGCCTCTACGCGGGGACTGTGGGTTATTTCGGCCATGGTGGGACGATGGACCAGGCGATTGCGATTCGCACGATCGTGATGAACGGTGGCACTTACACATATCAAGCCGGGGCGGGGATCGTCGCCGACAGTGTCCCGACGGCCGAGTGGGAAGAGGTCCTGTCGAAGTCGGGCGCGATGCGCGGTGCCCTGGAGACAGCGGCGGGTGGGTTGTGAGCCGCGTCCTGCTGATCGACAATTACGACTCCTTCACCTACAACCTGGTGCAGGCACTCCGCATACTCGGTGCTGAGGTCGACGTAAGAACCAATGACTCGATCGGGCTCGAAGAGGCCCGGGATCTGGAGCCGTCCCACCTGGTGGTTTCTCCTGGCCCCGGCCGGCCTGAGGCGGCGGGGGAGTCGATGAAGATGATCAGTGGCTTCCTCGAGGAGATTCCGATCTTGGGTGTGTGCCTGGGGCATCAGGCGATTGCCACCGCACTCGGTGGCACGGTCGACCATGCCAGCGAGCTGAGACATGGGAAGCCCTCGCCGGTGTACCACGATTCGGCATCGATCTACGCCGGTCTGCCCAACCCCTTCGAGGCCGGGCGGTACCACTCACTGGCGGTGATGGAGGGGGATCTGCCTGATGATCTCGTCGTCACCGCATTCACATCGGACGGGGTGATCATGGGGATCCGGCACCGATCGTTACCGGTCGAGGGAGTCCAGTTTCACCCAGAGAGCTTGCTGACCCCACACGGCGAGCTTCTGCTTCGCAACTTTCTCGATCTCGGGGGCCCGGCTCCCCCCTCCCCGGCTGCGCCGGTACTCCCCCCTTCAGGGGGAGAGATGTGAGCCAGATGCTCGAAGACCTCATAGGCGGCGCCAGCCTGAGCGAGGACCAGGCCGTCGAGTTCGTCCACCAGCTCATAGAGGGCGATGTCGAACCGGCTGTGGCAGGAGCTGTTCTCACCGCGCTCCGGGCAAAAGGCGAGACACCCGATGAGGTGCGTGGGTTCGCCCGGGCGATGCGGTCGGTCGCCACCGATCCAATGGTCGATGTCACTGGTGCTGTCGACGTCGTCGGAACAGGGGGTGACCGCTCCGGCAGCCTCAACCTGTCGACCGGCTCGGCGCTCGTCACCGCATCGGCCGGTGTGCCGGTGGTGAAACACGGCAACCGATCGATGACGAGCCAGAGCGGAAGCGCCGATGTCCTCGAGGCGCTCGGCCTACCTATGCCGATGAACGAGGATCAGGTCCGCCGCCTGTTCAAAACCACCGGGTTCACCTTCCTGTTTGCCCCCTACTTCCATCCGGCGATGGCGGCCATCATGCCGGTCCGGCGCGCCCTCGCTGTGCGCACCATCTTCAACATCCTGGGCCCGCTGACCAACCCGGCCGCTCCCCCCAACATGGTGATCGGGGCCTTCGACCCGGCCGCTGCCAGCTTGATGGCGGGCGCTCTTTCCGGCCTCGACATCGACCGGGCCTTCGTGGTGCACGGGGCAGCCGGGTGGGATGAGCCGTCGCCCTTGGGTGAGTTCCTGTTGTTCGACGTAAGGCCTGGCAAGGTGACGGAGATCACCAGGGATCCTGCCGACCTTGGGATGTCGCCCTGCGACCCGGCCGACCTGGCCGGGGGCTCGCCGGCACACAACGCCGAGCATCTTCTCGAGGTTCTCGGCGGAGAGCGGAGCGCCCATCGGGATGCGATCGTGCTCGGTGCCGCCCTGGCCCTCGAGGTCACCGGCGCAGCCCCGGGCCCACATGAGGCCGCAGAGATGGCCGGATCGGCGATCGACGAAGGCAAGGCCCTGGCCCTGGCCAAGGCGCTCGAGGAGTTCGGTGCCGCGGAGGCGGCTCTATGAGCCGTTTTCTTGCCACCATGGCCGAGCGCTCCTTGTCGCGTGCCTCCGACCTGGCGCGCCGCCACCCCCTCGAAGAAATGAGAGAGATGGCTCTCTCCGCGCCGCCGGCGCGGCCACTCGGGCGATTCGGCGAGCTGTTCGATTTGATCGCCGAGTTGAAGCCCCGTTCACCGGCCGAAGGCGCTTTCGCGGAGCGATCCCCGGCCGGGCAAGCCCTCGCCTATGAGGCCGGCGGAGCGGGGATGCTGTCGGTCCTGGCCGAACCGTCGGAGTTCGGCGGCTCGATCGAAATGGTGCGCGCTGTTTCCGCCGTCGTCTCGGTCCCGGTCCTGGCCAAGGACTTCTTGACCGACCCGATCCAGGTCTACGAGGCCCGGTCCGCCGGTGCCGACGGCGTACTGGCCATTGTGCGGATCCTCGACGACGACACCCTGACAGGGGTGCTCGAAGCTGCAGCGGAATGTGGATGCTTCGTACTCATGGAGGCCTTCGACGAGGCCGATCTGGCCCGTATCTCCATGGTGGAGGCGGTTCGGACCGATCTACTGGTCGGGGTCAATTGCCGTGACCTGGACACACTCCAGGTCGTCCCGTCACGCCACCTGGAGCTGGCAGACGGGCTTCCTGAGGGCATGGTTGCCGTGGCGGAGAGCGCCATCACCGGCCCGGCCGACACTGCAGCGGTCTGTGCTGCCGGCTACAGGGCGGCGCTTGTCGGCTCGGCATTGATGAGAGCCGTCGATCCGGAGACCATGGTCAGGGATCTCGTCGATGCCGGGCGCGCCGCGGCTCCGGTGGCGTCGTGACACTCTTCGTCAAGCTATGCGGGATCGGCAACGAGGGTGACCTCGAGGTGGCCGTGGAGGCGGGGGCGGATGCCGTCGGGTTCGTGCTGACACCCTCTCCGCGTCAGGTGTCGCTCGAAGCGGCCGCTCGTCTCAGGGCCATACTCCCTGAATCGGTGTTGGGGGTGGCCGTCTTCCACGATCCGTCGCCCGAGCTGTTGCGCCGGGCAGAGGAAGTCGTCGCACCCCATCTCCTTCAGTCCGAGTACTCCACCCTGGCCCGAGTCGATCCTGGGCAGGCGCTGCCGGTCGTCGTGGACAGCGTCGGATTAGAGGCCGATCTGGGCCGGGCTGTAGCGCTCACCGATCGTCGCATGGTGCTGGTGGACAGCGCTTCGAGAGGTGGCACCGGTCACGCACCGAGTTGGGAGAGGGTCGCCGCCGTCGGCTTCCAGGATCGTCTCATCCTGGCCGGGGGACTGGGGCCGGGCAACGTGGCCGATGCAGTCGCCACGGTCCGGCCGTTTGGTGTCGATGTCAGCTCGGGGATCGAGTCGTCACCGGGGGTGAAGGACCCGGCCAGGATGCGCGCATTCGTGGAGGCGGCCCGCGGGGCGCTCGCCCTCGAGCAGGAGCTCCCGGCGCCCGGCGCCTGAGAAGAAAAGCC
>JALDXM010000045.1:0-9849 GCA_032155085.1 Actinomycetota bacterium
TCTACGCCATCATCGACACCGGGGCGGGGGATGTCGTGTTCGCCAACGCCGGTCACAACCTGCCCTATGTGCAAAACAACGGTGGTGTCATCGAGCTCCGAGCCACGGGG
Organism: Actinomycetota bacterium; assembly: GCA_032155085.1. Lineage (GTDB taxonomy): Bacteria > Actinomycetota > Acidimicrobiia > Spongiisociales > ZC4RG35 > JARDZU01. The sequence goes on from JALDXM010000045.1 coordinate 111, forward strand.
ATGCCCCTCGGCCTCATGCCGGGGATGAGCTACGAGGAGACAAAGTATGGAATGGGCTCGGGCGAGACCATGGTGCTGACCAGTGACGGGATCACCGAGGCCCACAGCCCCGAGGGTGAGATGTACGGGTTCGCCCGGCTGATGGGGAGGGTGGCCCGCAAACCCGCCGATGACGACATGCTCAACGCGGTGGTGACCGACCTCGAGAACTTCACCGGGCCCGACGCCGAGCAGGAAGACGACATCACGCTGGTGGTCGTAAAGAGGACATCGTCGGCGCAAGACTCTGCGTCGAGCTTCGAGGATCGGCGGCAGATACTGGCCCGGTTCACCGTCCCCAGCGAGGAGGGCAACGAGCGGATCGCCATCTCGAAGGTGAGTGCGGCCGTCGGCCCGCTCTCCATGGCGACCGACCGGCTGGAGCGTCTCAAGACTGCAGTCGGAGAGACCGTGATGAACGCTATCGAGCATGGCAACGAGTTCCGCGCCGAGCTTGACGTCGATGTCGAGGTCTGCGCCAACGAGGACACGGTGAGCGTCCTGGTGACCGATCAGGGTGGCGCCAAGATAATCCCGGAGGCGGCTGTGCCTGACATCGAGGCCAAGCTCGCCGGCGAGCAGACCCCTCGGGGGTGGGGCCTGTTCTTGATCGAGAAGATGGTCGACGAAGTGAAGACGACGAGCGACGGTGGCACACACACCGTCGAGCTCGTCATGAACCGGGAAGGAGCCCTCTGATGGAGAGCGTGTTCGAGGCGACGGTGTCCAGGATCGAGGAAGGCTCGGTCGTGGTCATGAGCGGGACCGTCAACCGGGCTGCGAAGCAGGACCTGGAGAACGCATACGCGGAGGCGGCGTCCGGGCCGGGGAAGATACTGATGGACTTCCGGGGAGTCGACTACATCAACTCGACTGGTATCGCGGTCATCGTGGGGGTGCTCGCGATGGCCAGGGCCGAAGGGCGTGAGGTCGCCGCCTTCGGGCTGACGGACCACTACCGAGAGGTGTTCACCATCACCCGGCTGTCCGACTTCATGACCATCTATGACAACGAGACGGCTGCTGCAGCGGCCAGCTGAGGAGAGGAACCATGCCAACAGCCAACACGACCATGAAAGTCCGGGAGATAACTCCCCAGGTGCGAATAATCGACATCTCGGGGGAGATCACCGCCTTCTCGGAGAAGGAGATATCGACCGCCCACGAGGAGGCTTCGGAAGGCGGTGTCGAGGCCGTAGTGCTCAACTTCGACGGGCTCGAGTACATGAACAGTGGTGGGATCGGCCTCCTGGTCACGACGTTGATCAGGGCCCAGCGCAGTGGTCATCGTCTGATGGCATACGGGCTGACCGACCACTACAGCCAGATCTTCTCGCTGACCAGGCTCGACGAGGCCATTGAGATCTTCGACGACGAGGCTGCGGCGCTGGCAGCCGTCTAGACGGAAGGGCCATGGTGAGGCCGGGTCCGGGGGGCCCGGCCTTTTCGCGTGTTCGGTGTCAGCCTTTGAGGGCGGCCCGGGCGGCGTAATAGCCACACATGCCGTGGACCCCGGCTCCGGGCGGTGTCGCCGAGGAGCAGAGATATAGCCCGTCGCCGATGCGATATGGGGCTGTCGATCCGAGTTGGAATACCTTCTTGACCCCGAACCCGCCTCCGGCGATGTCACCTTTGATGTAGTTCGGGTTGTGGGCTTCGAACTGGCCGGCGTTCATGGTGTGACGCCCGATGATCAGGTCCTTGAACCCGGGGGCAAAGCGCTCGACCTGTCTCTCGATGGCCTCGGTCATGTCGACGTCTGAGCCGGATGGCACATGGCAGTAGCCCCACGCGGTGTGTTTCCCCTCGGGAGCCCGGGTCGGGTCGAACCGGCTCTGCTGGGCGACGAGCACGAAGGGCCGCTGCGGATGGACGCCGGCGTGGACCTGGTCTTCTGCCAACGCCACTTCCTCCCATGTGCCGCCCACATGGACCGTCCCCGCTTTGGGACTCCATTCGTCGGACCAGGGAATGGGGCCATCGAGCGCCCAGTCGACCTTGAAGACTGCCGGCCCCGTCTTCCACCCAGTGAGTCGGCGTCGGTCCCAGGCGCTCACCCGGGCTCCGCCGATTCGAACTGCGGCGCGGGGCATGACATCGAGAATCACCACGTCGGCGCTCGGCAGCTCGTCGAGCGAACCGATCATGCGCCCGGTCTCGATCGTCCCTCCGTGGTCCACGATCACTTTGGCCAGGGCCTCGGCGATGCGCTGAGATCCGCCCTTGGCCATCGGCCACCCGTAGGCATGAGCCGAGACACCGAATAGGAGGGCGACACCTCCGGTGAGGGGAGAGCTGAAGGGCGCAATTGCATGGGCAGCCAGTCCGGCGAGCACCCCACGCGCCTCCGCCGACGAGAAACCCGAGGCGATGATCGAGGCCGGCAGGGCTCCCCTGCTCGCGAGTTTGACGAAGCTGCCCGGGTCTTCGGGAACCCGGGTCATCGGGCCCAGATAGTCCTCCATCACAGCGTCAGCGGCCTGCACCAATGGCCCAAAGATGCGTCGGTACTTGGCGGCATCATCCCCGAATCGGGCTGCGGTCGCTTCCAGATCGCGTTCCAACACGCCGGCTCTACCCCCACCCAGCGGATGGGCCAGTGGTATGACGGGGTGGACCCACTCGACCTCGAGCCCGAGGTCACGGAAGAATGGAGAGCCCACCCCCAAGGGGTGGATGGCCGAGCAGATGTCGTGGGCGAAGCCGGGGAGGGTCAGCTCTTCGGTACGGGTGCCACCCCCGATCTCGTCGGCCTGTTCAACCACGAGGACCCTTCGGCCACGGCGCGACAACTCCGCTGCGGCGGCCAGCCCGTTGGGTCCGGCGCCGACAACTACCGCGTCGTATTCAGCCATTCACCGGGAATTGTGCCGTACTCCCGTTACGACAAAGTCACAGGCTCAGTTCGCGGGCTTCCAAGTTCTCGTAACGGTGGCGGAACGGCAAAGTGGTTCATTGAGGGGAATCGGTAAGAAAGGAACCAGGGTGACCGAGCCAAGGAACACCGAGAGCTGGGCGCAGCCGGTCGACGCCTTCCATGTGGGGGAGGTAGCCGAGGGAGCACGCAAGGGAAATGTCGAAGGACGGAAGCCAACCGGCCCGCTGCAGGGGTTCGGCCAGTTGTGGCAGAAGACCTATGAGGTGCGGGTCCCGGGCCCTACACCGGAAGAGCTGATCGCCACCTGGAAGGTCAAGTTCGGCGACTTCTGGCCAGACGACAACAAGTTCTATGCCCCCGCCGGCGGCATCTCACCGGGTGAGGTTGCGGTGATCGGGGGTGGCAAGGGCCCGGCCAAGGTGACCACCGGGGTCCGGGTCATCTATGCCGACGAGCGCTCCTGGTCCTACATGACCCCAGAAGGCCATCCCTGGGCGGCGATAATCACATTCAGCGCCCATGAGGGTGAGGATGGTGCGACAGTGGCAAGGATCCATCTGCTGGTCCGGGCCAACGACCCGTTGTACGAGGTGAGCTTCAAGCTTTTCACCTCCCGCATGGAGGACAAGATCTGGAACCACACACTGACCCAGGTGGCCTCTCACTATGGCGCCGATGCCCCGGTGGTCGAGACCTCGGTCCTGCTCGTCGACAAGAAGCGGCAGTGGAACCAGTTCTCCAACATCTACAAGAACTCGGCGGTCAGGACGATGCTCCGCCGCGACCGGTAGACATCACCCGGTCGATGCGACCGGGAGACAGATGAGGCGGTCCTCGTCATGGACCGTGATCGCGACCTTCGTCGTGGTCATGCTCGAACTGATCGGTGCGCTGGTCCTGTCGACAGTCGCGGGATCAGGCCCTGGGGCTGACCCGGCTGCCTACTCGACCGTGCTCTTCGTGCTGGCCACCAGCGCCGTCGGCACCCTGATCGGGCTGCGGCGTCCGGGCAACACCATTGGCTGGCTTCTTCGGCTCGCCGGGTTCGGTTTCGCCACCGGGTCGCTCCTGGTCACCTACGTCGAGCTTGCGGTGGCCCAGGCGGGCTCGCTACCGATCGGTCCAGTCTTGGTTTGGCTCGGCGATCTCATGTTCCAGATGAGCCTTGCCGTCTGTGCCACGTTCCTGTTGCTTCTCTTCCCCACCGGTCAGCTGCCATCGCCCAGATGGAAAAGCGTGGTCTGGCTGGCAGCGACCGCCATGGCCTTGACGTTCGGTGCCGTCCTTTTTGGATCGGGAGCCTTCGAGGGCCTGCCCATCGAAAACCCGCTGGCACTCCCTGATACCAGCCCCTTGCTCCTGGTCATGGAAATCGGGTGGTACGTGATGCTGGTCACCATCCTGGCCTCGGTGGTGTCGTTGATCATCAGATACCGCAGGGCCGTGGGCGAGGAGAGACAACAGCTGAAATGGGTGGCCCTGGGCGTCATCGCGTTGGCGATCGGTCTGGCGTTGACCTTTGTCTGGCAGGGCTTGAGCGACGACACCGAGAACTTCGTCATCGCCTTGGCACTCACCGCGGTACCGATCTCGATCGGCATCGCGATCCTCAGGTACCGGCTCTACGACATCGACCGAATCATCTCCCGAACCGTGTCGTACGCAGTCGTGACGGTTCTTCTCGCCGGCGCGTACGCAGGGCTGGTCTTCGGCCTGGGTGCCGTCATACCCAATCAGGGAAGCAGTCTCGTGGTGGCAGCCTCGACCCTGGCCGTGGCGGCGTTGTTCAACCCACTACGCCGGCGGGTCCAGGCATTCGTGGACCGGAGATTCAACCGTTCCCGCTACGACCTATCCCGCACGATCGAAGCCTTTTCCCAACGCCTGTCCTCTGAGGTCGACCTTGATGAAATCGGGCGAGATCTCCAATCGGTGACCGCCGAGAGCATGCATCCCAAGACGATGGGTCTCTGGCTCCGCACCTGACGATCCTCGGTCCCTGCTACAAACGCCGGATGCGTCTGAACGATCGGGTGGTAGTGGTGACCGGTGCCTCCGGGATCGCCGCCGCCGGGGCACGCCGATTCTGCGACGAGGGGGCGTCGGTGTTCGTGGTCTCTCTCGAGGAGGCAGAGTGCCGTGACCTCGTCGACGGATTGAGCGCCCCGGAGCGGTCAGGATGGACGGCCGCGGATCTCACCGATGAGGACGACGCGGTCCGAGCATTTGCCGCCTGCAAGGAGCGTTTCGGTCATGCGGACGGTCTGTTCGCCGTCGTCGGGGCCAGCGGCCGTTCTGCCGGCGACGGACCGATCGAAGACATCCCGATCGAGGGTTGGCGTCACACGATGGACGTCAACACTGTTCCTCCCTTTCTCGCCGCCCGGGAGGCGATCAGGCTGATGAGACGAAGTGGAGGAGGAGCCATCGTCCTCGTCGGCAGCGTGCTGGCCACGCATCCCTCACCCCTCTTCGTGACCCATGCCTACGCCGCCGCCAAAGGCGCGGAGATCTCCATGACCCGGTCGCTGGCCTCGACCTATGCCTCCGATGGGATCAGGGTGAACCTGATCGCTCCGGGTCTGGTCGCCACCCCGATGTCCGCCCGGGCGGCTTCCGACCCGACCAGCGTCGCCTACACCAAGGCCAAGCAGCCGCTCGCCGGTGGCTTTCTCGACCCCGAGGACGTGGCCGCTGCCGCGGTCTTCCTTCTCTCCGATGAGTCGGCACGCATCACCGGTCAGGTCCTCGAGGTCGACGGAGGCTGGGGAGTGACCGAGGTCCGGCATTGACCGGTCGGGCCCTGCCCGGCCTGATCCACGAGCAGAGAGTCATCGCCATCGCCCGCCGGCTGACCCCAGAGACTGCAGTGCCACTGGCGGAAGCCCTGTCGCGTGGCGGCCTCGGTGTGCTCGAGGTGACGGTGGAGGAGGAGGGGGGGATTCCCGCCCTGGCCGAGTTGACCAGCTCGGGCCTCGTCGTCGGGGCGGGGACGATCACCAGCGTCGACCAGGCCGCAGCGGCGGTGGAGGCTGGAGCCAGCTTCCTCGTCTCCCCTCATCTCGACGCCCGTCTCATTCGGTGGTCCCTCGACTCGGGAGTGCCCTTCGTTCCCGGGGCCCTCACACCGACCGAGGTCCATGCTGCATGGGCCGGTGGAGCGTCGGTGGTGAAGATCTTCCCGGCCTCCGTCGGTGGCCCCGACCACATCGCCGCATTGAAGGGCCCTCTGCCCCAGGTCGACTTGATCCCCACCGGTGGCATCGATGGAGCCAACGCCGCGGCCTATCTCGACGCCGGTGCTCTCGCAGTCGGAGTGGGTGGGTGGTTGACCGGACATCGTGACATGGACCTGGTCTCCGAACGTGCCGCCGTGCTCGCTGACGCCGTACGCGTCGTCTAGACAAACTCGGCCACTCACGACCACACTCGGGGCATGAACCCAATCGATCTCTCGGTCCACGACGTCAGCTACGAGAAGCTGGCGGGGACCATCGATCATTCGCTGCTCCGGCCCCAGCTCACCCTCACCGAAGTAGCGGAGGGCTGCGCCCTCGCCGCCCAGTACCAGGTGGTTTCGGTCTGCGTCCGGCCGGCCGATGTGGCGCTGGCAGCCAAAGAGCTGGCCGGTACCGAGGTTGCGGTGACCACCGTGGTGAGCTTCCCCCACGGCGACAGCGCCACGGCCACCAAGGTTTATGAAGCCACCCGGGCCATGGAGGACGGTGCCGTCGAGCTGGACATGGTCATGAACATCGGCTTGATGCTGTCCGGGGACCATCAAGGCGTCCAAGGCGACATCGCGGCCGTAGTGAATGCGGCGGCTGGGAGCGCCATTGTCAAGGTCATTCTGGAGAACGCCTATCTAACCGACGAGCAGAAGGTGGTCGCCTGCCGGCTCAGCGAGGCGGCGGGCGCCGACTACGTCAAGACATCGACTGGCTTCGCTCCCACCGGGGCCACGATCGAGGATCTGAAGCTCATGCGCGCGACGGTCGGGCCGAAGGTGAAGGTCAAGGCTGCACACGGGGTACGGACCCTGGATGCTCTGCTTGCGGTGATCGAGGCCGGCGCCGACAGATGTGGCGCCACCGCCACAGCCTCGATCCTCGACGATTACCGGGCGAGAGTCAGCGGCTGAGGTAGCCGGCCAGGGCAGCCCCGTGGGCACCGGCCCACTTGCCAAGCTCGGCGGGCACCACGTCGATCCGGTCGGTGGGCACGAGTGTGACCCGTTCCCTTATCGCCTCGCGGATCGGTCCCAGGACCAGTTCACCCGCCTCGGCGATGCCACCACCGATCACGATCCGGTCCGGCCCGATCAGGGTCACCACGTTGGCCAGGCCGATCCCGAGGGCTTGGGCGACGACTTCGATCGCGGCTGCACTTCGGCTGTCTCCTTCAGCGGCAGCCCGATAGACCTCTTCCGCACTCGATCTCCCGGCCAAATCGGTGAGGACGTCGGCCCGCGCCAGGGCCTCGACGCAGCCCCGGTTGCCACAACCGCAGAGCGGGCCATCGGGGTCGATGGTCTGATGACCGATCTCGCCGGCGATCCCGAAGGCTCCGAGATGGAGACGGCCATCGATCATGATCCCGCCACCAATCCCTGTGCCGAGCGTGAGACAGGCCACGATGCGGAATCCCTGGCCGGCGCCCATCGTGCCCTCGGCGAGGGTGAAGGCACGGGCGTCGTTCACCATCTCGATGCTGGTGCCGAGAGATTCCTCGATCGTGCGGCGCAGCGGGAACCCGTTCCAGCCCCCGGGCAGGTTGGGGAAGAGCTCGATCACACCCGTTTCCCCGTCGAACAGCCCCGGCACTCCGAGCCCGACCGAACCGATGGCCGCCTGGCCGAGATGCGGAAGGGCAGCATCGACCAGGTTGGCCGCTACCCGATCGGGTCCGCCATCCGCTTGGGTTGGTCGCTCGTCCACGAGAAGGATCCGGTAACCGTCTGAGTCAACCTCGATCACCGACACTTTGATGTTGGTCCCCCCAAGGTCGAGGCCGAGTAGTCGGGTCATCGGGGGATCTCGAGGACAGCTCCGTCTTTGGCCAGCCGACCACGAACGATGTCGAATGGAACATCACGCACGAGGCCCCCCTCGGGCGCGGCGAGGGCAGCCACCGATCCCGCCGCCTGCCCCATGGCCATGCACTGTGCCATCGACCGGATCGAGGCGTGGGCGTCGTGCGTGGCGGAGAAACACCGGCCAGCGACGAGCACGTTGACACCATCCGCCGGGAGAAGTGTCCGGAGGGGGATGCCCACCGCCGTCCGATCCGGCAGGTACTCCCACTTGGTGCCGGTCCCGGGCATGTGGTCCTCGATGGGAGCGCCGCAGAGCCCGATCTGGTCGTCGAACTGACGGGCCGACAGGACATCGTCACGGTCCACCCGATAGTCGCCATGCACCCGTCTCGTCTCCCGGATCCCGATCTGGCTGCTCAGCGCGATGAGAGAGGCGTTCTCATAGCCGGGCACGCGGTCGACTAGGAATCGGGCGTACTCGAGTGCCTGACGGCGACCTTCCATCTCGACTCTGGTGAGGACCTCCGGGTCTGAGGCGTTGCGGACCTCACCGGACTCTCGTTGGACGTGGTCGATCCGGGTCATGATTGTGGCGGTCATGCTGTCGACCGGGGTGATGTGGTCGCTGCCTTCCCGTCGGGGCAGGTCGTAATCACCTGACTCGGCAGCCTCGGCCATCAGCTGATGCAGCCGGTCCTTTGACACGGTCTTGCGTCTTTCCTGATCCACGTTCGCCATGCGGAAGGTGGTGGTCAGGGTCTGCGCCGGATCGAGCTCGCCAGCCAGCTCGTAGGAGAACCCGGCGTGATGGCAAACGTCGGCGTCACCGGACGCATCGACAACGACCTTGGCCTCGACGGTTCGGAGGCCGGCCTTGGTTGCGACCAGCAGGCTTGCGACGCGTCCATCGGAGACGTCGACGTCCTGGACGAACGAATGGAGCAGAACCTGGGCCCCGGCACCTGTGACCAGCGTCTCCCATACGACCTTGAGATGCTCGGCCAGGTAGGTGACCCCGGTCCCGGCCCCGTAGGTGTTGGGCCGCTCGACGACCCGCCCAAGGGCTCGGAGGCCCTCGACGACGTCGTCACCGATGCCCCCCACGACCTTGATCGGCCGCTCACCGGGGGTGTAGAAGCCGTAGAAGGTGTCGAGCACCGCGGTCGAGTTCCCTCCTAGAAAGGGAAGTTTCTCGATGAGGAGTGTTTGCGCGCCTAGCCGGGCCGAGGCGATGGCAGCGGTCGATCCGGCGGCACCCGAGCCAACGACAACGACGTCGAAGGCCCCGATGCTCTCGTGAGGCATGTCAGTGCACGTACGGCTGCAGCACGTCTCGTGCGATCAGGAACCCGCGCTTCACCAGCTCGTCGGTCTTCTCGAAGTCCCGATCTTCGTGCTCGATGATGATCGGGCCGTCATAGCCGGCCCGGTACAGCGCCGAGAACACAACTCCCCAGTCGACGTGACCCAATCCAGGGAGGCGGGGGATCTGCCAGCCGATACCCGAGGACAGGGTCCCGTACTCGTAGAGGCCCTCGTAGTCCACCATCACGTCCTTGGCCTGGAAGTGATAGAACCGCTCGCCGAACTCGAGGATGGCGCTCTCGATATCGATCATCAGCCACACGAGGTGGGAAGGGTCGAAGTTGAGCCCGACGGTCTCCCCGAACTCATCGAACATCCGCCGCCAGATCCTTGGGTTGTACGCCAGGTTGTGACCGGAGGGCCACTCGTCTTTCGAGAAGATCATCGGGCAGTTCTCGATGGCGACCTTCACCCCGGCGTCC
>JALDXM010000046.1:0-9787 GCA_032155085.1 Actinomycetota bacterium
CGCCAGAGCTGCGCTGAGCGTGGGGGTAGGGCTGGTCCTCGACAAGGGATGGGTCGACCTGACCGTGGTTGAGATGACACGGCAAGTGCCCGCAAATGAGCGGCCTGAGATCGAGGCGGCGGGCGTGATCCTCGCCGTCGAGGGGGGATACTGGGCCGGCATGGGCAGGGACATTGCTCCCGGCCGGCTCGCCCAGGAGATGGAGCGGGCGGCGCGTGAAGGCATCGGATGGGTGAAGCTGATTGGCGACTGGCCCCGCAAAGGCATCGGGCCCGTGGCGAACTTCACCGAGGGGGAGTTGGCAGAGGCGGTTGAGATCGCCAGGGCCAACAAGGCCCGGGTGGCGGTGCACACGATGGCCCGAGAGGTGCCTGAGATGGCGGTGAGGGCGGGCGCTGACTCGATCGAGCACGGCCTCTTCCTCTCACCAGAGGATCTCGGGGCGCTCGGCGAACGTGGCGGTATTTGGGTGCCGACCGTCACCCAGGTCGAGACTCTGATCCAGGAGCTCGGGCCAGGTTCCTCTGGTGGTCGCCTCCTCTCGGAGGGACTCGACCAGGTGGCCGCGAACATCGCGCTTGCAGTCGAAGCCGGTGTCCATGTCCTCACCGGGACCGACTTGGCCATCAGGACCCAGGAGGTAGCCCGTGAGGCAGTGCGGCTGTGGGAGATGGGAATGAAGGCGGAGGCGGTGATCGATGCCGTCTCGTGGTCGGGGTATCGGGCCACCGGGCGATCGTCACCGTTCGCGGTGGGAGAGGAGGCAAATGCCGTGCTCTTCGCGGAGGACCCAATCGCAGATCCGGGCGTGCTCGCGTTTCCTCTCACGGTCGTGAGGATGGGCAGGCTGGTGGCATGAGGCTCGTGCTCGCCTCCGGATCTCCTCGGCGGAGAGAGCTGCTCGACAGACTGGAGCTCGACTTCGAGGTCGCCGCCGCCGACATCGACGAGACGAGGCTGCCCGAAGAAGAGCCCGCCTCGTACGTGGAGCGGGTGGCACGGACCAAGGCCGGAGCAGTCGCTGGTGACGGCCTGCTCGTCGTGGCGGGCGACACGGCGGTCGTTCATGAAGGGCGGGTCATGGGCAAGCCCGGGCACCCCGAGGAGGCGCGTTCGATGCTGCGTCGGCTTCAGGGAGACACGCATGAGGTGTTCACCGGCCTTGCCGTGGGGTGGGTGGATGGGGGTCTCCGCCTCGAGTCCCTTGTGGACATGAGCAAGGTCTCGATGCTGCCGATGACAGATGACGAGATCGCCTGGTACGTGGGCACCGGAGAGCCGCTGGACAAAGCCGGCGGGTACGCACTCCAGGGCATCGGCGGCATGTTCGTGAGCAAAGTTGTGGGCAGCCCTTCGACGGTGGTCGGGCTCCCGGTCCATTTGCTGGGACGTCTCATCGCCAAGTCCGGTGTCGATGTGACCCGCTTCAGAAAACGAGCCGGCGGGTAACTTGGCGCCCAGTGTCTGAATCTCCCAGCACCGGCGGGTTCGCCAAGAACCGCACCGCCTGGATCTTGTCGGGCCTCTTCGTGGTGGTGGTCGGGACGGTCGTGTTCCTTGTCGCCAATGACGACGATCCGGCAGGCTCGACCACGACTTCGAGCCTGGCCACGTCTACCACCGTGGCGCCCGCCAGCACGAGCACGGCGTCAGCGGGCACCACCAACACCTCCACAGCCTCCACAGTGGCGCCCGCGACCACGGTGCCGGCCACGACAACCGTGCCGCCAGCAACCACGACACCCGATCCGGTCGCCGGGAACTGGAGCGATACACCGCTTGTCGTCGCCCCGTTCGGGGCTCTCGGATGGTGGGATGGTGCTGGATGGGTGCAGGTGGAGCCGAACACCGCTCTCCCCGTGGCCGGTGGCGAGGACTACCAGGTGGCTCTCATCGGCCAGCAAGCGATCGTGGCCGGTGGCCCCCCGACCACAATCTGCGAGCCGGTGAACAACCCAGGCGTCGTTCTCGAAAACGAAGGGATCCTCGGCGATTTCCCCGGGCCCCTGGGCGTGGGCATCTCCGCAGGGTGGATCATCACCCCGCATCTGGTGGAGACGCTCGAAGACGACGGCACCTACTCGGCATTTGCCAGCGAGTTGCTCGCTGAGCGAGGGCTCGATGTGCCCGAGCCCACCCTCAAGCAGATTCTCCAGGTGGATCTCGAAGGTGACGGAGTCAACGAGGTCCTCGTGGTGGCGGAGGACGTGACCGAGGGCCTCTTCGCACAGGACGGGGATTATTCGATCGCCTTCATGAGGCAGACCGTCGCCGGTGACGTGCGGACCTCGATCCTGGGTGAATCGGTGATAGTCACCGCCACCGACCCGTTCGTGGTCTCGTATTCCATCGGGGCCCTGGCAGACCTCAACGGAGACGCCATCATGGAGATCGTGCTCACCGGTGCCTATTACGAGGGCATCGGGGTCGAGGCCTGGGAGTCGACGCCTGAAGGGCCGGTCATGCGGATTTCATCGGGGTGTGGCGCCTGATGGAGAACCCGTTCCTCGATCGGCCCACCTACGTGGGGCATACCGGGATCGAGCTGACCGATGCCTCGATCGACTCCTGCGAGGGGCGTCTCGTCCTCAAGGACATCCACCAGCAGCCCTATGGGGTGGTCCACGGTGGTGTCTACTGCACTCTGATCGAGACCCTTGCCTCCACGGGCGCGGCCCTCTGGGCGATGGAGAACGGGATGGCCGGCTGTGTCGGGGTCTCCAATCAGACGGACTTTCTCCGGGCTACCACCGACGGAGTTCTCATCGGGTCGGCTACTCCTATCCACCGGGGACGGACCCAGCAGTTGTGGCAGGTCGAGGTCACGAGGGAAGACAACGGCAAACTCGTTGCCAGGGGCCAGGTTCGTCTCCAGAACATCAACTCGACCGAGTTCTGAACATGCTCCGCGTCGGACCCATCGCCATAGATCCGCCGGTCGTTCTCGCCCCGATGGCGGGCATCACCAATGCGCCTTTCCGGCGACTCTGCCGGGAGTACGGGGCCGGCCTCTATGTCTCGGAGATGATCGGTGCCAGAGGTCTGGTCGAGGGTGATGAGAAGACACGTGCCCTGGCTCGGTTCGCCGAGGACGAGGTTCCGCGCTCTATCCAGCTCTACGGGACCGACCCGGGGTCGCTCGGCGAGGCAGTCGCCTATCTCGTCGACGTGGAGCAGATCGATCACATCGACATGAACTTCGGCTGCCCCATGGGCAAGGTGACCCGGCACGGGGGTGGTGCCGCTCTCCCCTGGAAGCGCGATCTCTTCCGCGCCATCGTGCGCGCCGCCGTCTCCAACGCGGGGGACATCCCGGTGACCGTCAAATTTCGGAAGGGCATCGACGACGACCATCTCACCTACCTCGAAACTGGTTTGGCCGCCGCGGAGGAAGGGGCAGCCGCAGTGGCACTGCACTCCCGGACCGCCCGGCAGCTCTATTCAGGCGAGGCGGACTGGGGAGCCATCGGTCGACTCAAGGAGACGGTCACTTCGATCCCGGTCCTGGGCAACGGCGACATCTGGACCGCCGATGACGCCATCGAGATGATGGCTCGTACCGGCTGTGACGGGGTCGTGGTCGGCCGGGGCTGTCTGGGCAGGCCCTGGCTCTTCCGGGACCTGGCCGATGTGATGGCGGGCCGGCCGATCGAGACACCCCCTGATTCAGGAGAAGTGGCCCGGGTGATGATCCGGCACGCCGAGCTTCTCGTCGACCACTTCGGGGAGCAGATCGGGATCCCCCTCTTTCGCAAGCATCCTTCCTGGTACCTGAAGGGTTTCCCGGCCGGTCCTCAGATGCGCGATGCCCTCTCCCGGGTCGATTCGGTGGACCAGCTGCGACAGATCCTCGACGGATGGGATCCCGATATCCCCTTCCCCGAAGAGGCCAACCGCATGGTGAGAGGCCATTCCCACGGGCCGCGTCCGGTGCGTCTGCCCCACGGATTTCTCGACCATCGCGAAGGCGATCGTCTCGGTCGGGAAGCGGAGCAGGTGATCAGCGGCGGCTGAACTCTGGCTACACCCTCTCGGCGTAACCGGCTACTGCGGAGAGGACGAGGTGGGCCATGGCGTCGAGGGTGAGGCCATCTCGGTCGACTTCGGGGTCCACCTCGACGAAGTCGATGGCAACGACCTTGGGGTTTCGGGCACAGACGCGAACCCCCTCGGCCAGGTCACGGACCGAGAGCCCGCCGGGACGCGCTCCAGGGCACGCCGGGGCCGAGGCGCGGTCGAGAACATCGATATCGACGTCGACGTGGACCACATCGGTCATCACCCCGACCACGGTGAGGGCATCCTCGACCACGGAGGCGATCCCCCGTTGGCCCACATCGGCCACCGTGAACACAGAGACACCCTTCTCGTCGCAGTAGGCGCGGTATGCGGCAGAGTTGGCGAAAGAATGGATCCCGATCTGCGCCACGTTCTCGCCGGGAAGGCCGTCTTCTTCGATCAAGCCACGCACCGGGGTCCCGTTGGTTGGCCCGAGATCGAGAGTCCGGACATCGTGATGCGCATCGAAGGTGATCAAGCCGACCTTCGACCGGTCCTCGGAGAGCGACCTGGCCAACGGCCGGGTGATGGCGTTGTCCCCGCCGAGGTAGAGGGTCAGCGGGCCCCGATTCAGGGTGGCGGCTAGATCCTCGACCACCTTGGGCATCTCATGCATGTCGGTCTCGGAGACCGGCCAGTTGCCCTCGTCGCGGACGGCGAGCTCTCCGAAGTCGATCCCCCATTCACCGTGGAACGTGGAGAAACGGCTGAACCGATCCCGAACCTCGAGTGGGGCGAGATCCGCTCTCGAAGGCGACAACGAGGCGCGCGACGTGGGCACCCCGACGACCAGGATGTCCGGGTCGGGATGTTCCTGAGCCAGCCAGACGTCAGCCCGGGGCCAGTGCGGATCGTTGATCGGCATGGCCCGCCAGCGTAAAGCGGGGCTGCCCCAGATCACCAACCAGGACTGGTTGGGCTCACAACATGGGGATGTCCACCCCGCGCTCTCGCGCCGCTCGGCGGGCGATGTCATAACCGGCGTCGGCGTGCCGCATGACTCCCGTGCCAGGATCGTTGGTGAGGACGCGCTCTACCCGGAAGGCGCCCTCGTCGGTCCCGTCGGCGACGACCTGAGCCCCGGCATGGATCGAGTTGCCTATCCCGACCCCACCCCCGTGATGCACCGCCACCCACGCCGCCCCGGACGACACGTTGAGCATGGCGTTGAGGATCGGCCAGTCGGCGATGGCGTCCGATCCGTCGGCCATTGCCTCAGTCTCACGATATGGCGATGCCACCGACCCGGAGTCGAGGTGATCACGGCCTATGACGATCGGTGCCGACACGTCACCGGCGGCGACCAGCTCGTTGAAGCGGAGCCCGGCGAGATGACGCTCGCCGTAAGACAACCAGCAGATCCGCGCCGGCAGGCCTTGGAACTGGACCTTGTCCGCCGCCATCTCCAGCCAGCGATGGAGAGACTCGTTGTCTGGGAACAGCTCGGCGATGGCCCGATCGGTAGCGGCGATGTCGGCCGGGTCCCCGCTGAGGGCGACCCATCGGAAAGGTCCTGATCCCTCACAGAAGAGCGGTCTTATGTAGGCGGGCACAAACCCGGGATAAGAGAACGCGTCGGAATACCCAGCGGTCATCGCCTCCCCGCGCAGGTTGTTTCCGTAGTCGAAGGTCTCCACCCCGGCCCGGGCGAAGCCGACCATTGCCTCGCAGTGGGTCGCCATCGACTCCCTGGCCGCCTTGATGTAGGTGTCGGGGTCGTCCTCGCGGAGCCGGATCGCGTCGTCGAGGCTGTGGCCTGCCGGGATGTACCCGTAAAGAGGGTCGTGGGCCGAGGTCTGGTCGGTGACGATGTCGATCTCGATGTTTCGGTCGAGGAGCCGGGGGAACACCTCGGCGGCGTTGCCGAGGAGCCCGATTGACACGGCCTCCCGGCCCTGCTTTGCCTCCAGCGCCCGGTTCACGGCCTGGTCGATGTCGTCGTAGCTCTCGTCCAGATACCCTGTGTCCAGCCGACGCTCGATGCGATGAGGATCGACCTCGACGCACAGAGCGACGCCACCGTTCATGGTGATCGCGAGTGGCTGGGCGCCACCCATTCCGCCCAACCCCCCGGTGAGGGTGAGAGTCCCGGCAAGAGTCCCGCCGAACTTCTGCTCGGCGATCGCAGAAAAGGTCTGGAAGGTGCCCTGCAGGATCCCCTGGGTGCCGATGTAGATCCAGGATCCCGCCGTCATCTGGCCATACATGGTCAGCCCTTCCGCTTCCAGCTCCCAGAAGTCTTCGAGAGTTGCCCAACGGGGCACCAGGAGGCTGTTGGCTATCAGCACGCGGGGGGCCAGGTCGTGAGTCCGGAAGACGCCAACCGGCTTGCCAGATTGGATGAGCAGCGTCTCGTCGTCAGCGAGACGCTCGAGCGTGCGAACGATGGCGTGCAAGGATCCCAGGTCCCTCGCCGCCTTTCCCCTTCCCCCGTAGACGATGAGGTTCTCCGGGTCCTCGGCGACCTCGGGATCTAGGTTGTTGAGAAGGCAACGCAGCGCCGCCTCCTGGAGCCAGCCTCTCGTGTTCAGGTCCCGGCCGCGTGGCGCACTGAGAGGGAACGAGATGTCGAGCATCCCCGACGAGACTAGGTCAGTCTCCCCGGGTGAAGTTGTGGACGACCACCGTCACTTCGTCGTCGATCGCCTCGCTGATGGCATCGATGCGTAGGTCCACCGGATAGCCGAGGTCAGGGTCGAACGAGGCAACCAACCGATCGGGCTCGAGGCCTCCGCCCCAGGTCTCGGCCAGATCGAACAAGCCGTCGATTGTGAACTCGATGAACTCACTCCTCTCGATAGCGATCTCCCCCCCGTTCTCGGTCACCGAGATTGGAATGCCATCCTCGACGACGATGTGGAAGCGGCCACCGATGGTGCAGAAGCACACAACGTCGAGGTCGAAGGAGTAGTCCTCGATTCCGGCCTGTGACCATCGCTCGAAGGCATCGTTCATCGCGGCAATCGATGATCCGCTGCCGATGGCCGCCGGAACCGGGCGTGGTTGGAACATGTCGACGGTCGCGCCGGTCTCGACGCTGCGGTCGCTTGCGTAGAAGTAACGGATGAAGCCGTACTCCTGGTCGAAGTTGATCGGTTCCTCGATAGCGCCTGCGTTGGCCGTGGCCAGGGCGAAGAGGTCGTCGATCAGGACGAGGTCGCCTACTTCGACCTCGCAGAACCTCTGCAGGTCGATGGCCTGAACCGGCTCCCCGTCCCGACCCACGACTCTGACCGAAGTGTTGGCCCCGCAGCTGTCGTCGAAGACCTGCTCATTGCCATGGTGCATGCTGATCGCGGCGGTGTAGTCGTCGATTCCCGCCGCGTCCCACGCCGCCTGGTGCTCCTCGATTCTGGTGATGATGTCGGTATCGGCCGGCTTCTCGGGTGTCCCCGACCCCGCTGTCACCGGTTCCCCGTACCTCTCTGCAAGTTCCGTCTCAGTCTCGAAGGATGGCGGGGCCGTCAGACACGGGAAGATCTCACCCGACTGCTGGCCCTCGGAGTGATAGAGCGATCCGGCCACCAGCCACACCTCGCCGACCTCGCCGGTGAACCCAGGTGCCCACATCGAGAAGGTCGTGCCGTAATCCCGGGTGTACCAGTGGCTCACCTCGAATGTCACCCATGGCCATGCCTCTTCCGATGGTTCCTCGCCCAACTCGAACTGCAGACCTGCACGATCGGAGTTGGGCCGGGTCTCGACCGAGGAGATGGTGCCTTCGAACGCAGTCTCGACGGAGCCCCAAGGGTCGTCGGAAGCGCAGGCGGTGGTCGAT
This sequence comes from Actinomycetota bacterium, assembly GCA_032155085.1. Taxonomy (GTDB): domain Bacteria; phylum Actinomycetota; class Acidimicrobiia; order Spongiisociales; family ZC4RG35; genus JARDZU01. Next base: position 7,838 of record JALDXM010000046.1, read on the forward strand.
CCCGGGACCAACTCCGACCGGATGGTTGTCGAGGTGGCTGCCGGCCGGGTAGTGGTGGTTGCGATCGTGGTGACGGCAACCGCACCCCCACCACAGGCGGCGATGAGCAGCCAGATGGCCAGGGCCAATGCTGCAGCTGCTCTCCCTCTCATGTGTCTTCGACGGCGTGTCGGTGGCACACGGTTCCCCGCGGCCTAGCGGTCGCGACTACTGGTTACTTCCGCAGCATCCCGTCGAGACGGCGCGAGGCGACGAAGACCCCGATCAGGCCCATCACCAAGAGGTAGGAGATATGCCCGATCAGGGTCCAGTCGAAGACCCCCAGCGAGAAGGCACGGAGCATCTCGGTTCCCTGATAGAGAGGAGAGAGTCGAATGAATGGCTGGACGCCCGGGGGGTAGACGTCGAGTGGGTAGAAGGTGGCCGAGAAGAGAAAGAGGGGCATGGTGACCAGCGATACGAGATCGAAGTCCTGCCATGACCGCATGTACGTCGTTGCGGCGATGCCGATGGACCCGAAGGCGAATCCAATCAGTACCGCCCCTGGAATGGTGAGTATCGCCGCCCAACCGGACGTCAGGCCCATGGCCAGCATCACCAGGAAGAAAGCAGTCGAATAGAGGGCACCACGGACCAGTGACCAGCCGATCTCCCCGATGGCGATGTCGCGTGGGGTCATCGGAGTGGTCAGGACCCCTTCATAGGTCTTTTCGAACTTGAGCCTGAAGAAGAAGTTGAACGTCGTCTCCAGGACGGTCCCGTTCATGGCCGATGCCGCCATGAGCGCCGGGGCCACGAAGGCGGTGTAATCCACCGGCACGCCGCCCGGCCCGGTCACCTGGGGGACCAGCTCTCCGATCCCGATCCCGATCGAGAAGAGATAGAAGACCGGCTCGAAGAAGCCGGAGACGATGACCTTCCATATCCGGCGGTAGACGAGATAGTTCCGCTCCCAGATCCGATGCGCCCGGAACGGAGTCATCCGGCCTGGTGGGGTCAGCCGCGTGGGCAGGGACACACTCACGGTCTGATCCTCCGGTCGAGCCAACGGGAAGCGAAAGCGATCCCGGTGACGGCCATAACCGTCAGGTAGGCGACATTCACCCCAATGGGCAGGGACGTGACGATCGATGAGTCGGCCCCAGGGAGGGCGACCTTCCTTACCAACTCCACTCCGTGGAACAGCGGCGTGAAGTAGGCCACCACCTGCAGCGGCTGGGGAAGCTGGCTTATCGGAAAGAACGTCCCGGAAAACAGGAACAGGGGGATGATCCCGAAGCGAAACAGGGCGGAAAGCGCCACCTCGTTCTCCCTGGTCACTGTGTAGGCGGTAACCGTGCCTTGGAACGCGATCCCGGTGAGGATGCCGGGTGGGATCGCGAGCAGGGCTGACTCCAGGTCGAGAGCTCCGAAAATCACTGAGACCAGGGCGAAGACCGCAAGGACAAATGTGAGCCGTATCGCCCCCCAGATGATCATCCCGTGGACGAGGTCGGCTGGGCCCACGGGTGTGGTGATCGCCCCATGGAATCCCTTGCGCCATTTGATCCCCGCCATCACCGGGAAGGCTCCTTCCCCCGCCGATGTCTGCATCGCGGTTGCCGCCATCAGCCCCGTGGCCACAAAGGTGAGATAGGGGACGGCCAGGTCATTGCTCGAGGAGTCGACCAGCGTCCCGAGTCCCAGACCCATGGCGGAGAGGAAGAGGACGGGGTTGACGAAGCTGGAGATGACGGTGCCCCGCCAGACACGCCGGTAGCCGATGAACTCCGCTTCGACCACACGCCAGGAGCGCGCCAGTGCGGTCACTCGCGGCCCATTAGTCGACGAGGCTCCGGCCGGTCAGCTTGAGGAAGACATCTTCCAGGCTCGACCTCCGGACCAGGACCTGTTCAGGATGGATGTCGCGGACCGTCAGCTCGTGCTGGGTGGCCTCGGCGTCGTCGGTGC
>JALDXM010000047.1:0-9767 GCA_032155085.1 Actinomycetota bacterium
AATGTGATTGTCCCCGGTGCCCCGGACCTCGGGCACCACGACGTCGTCGGGGTCTTCGGTCATGTGCAGCATTTGATGGGTGTGATGCCGCACCGCACGATGCTGCTGCTGACGTTCCTCCCGTGATGGGCGACCGTCGTTGTATCCGGGGATTTCCTGGCGGTGCTCTCGCGACCGTTTGGCCATCTAGATCGTTCCTCCTGTCCTGGACCCAAGCTTGCGAACCAGGTCAGGGGTGGGCCGCGGCCGCTTCCCATGACCGGAACCTAGCACGGGCCCATTAACGCGCGCCAAGAGTCAGTTGATCTCGCCAGATCAGAGGTCGGTCGTGTCGACCCAATCCGTGGCCACCTGGGCCAATTCCTGCCCGACTGCGCGATCCCTGGCAGCCGACGCAATGAGCCCGTCCAGGTAGCACGCTCAACATGAGTCGAGCGCCTCTCAAACTCCGACCAGGGCCTGCGGCCACACGTCGCAGAGGGGCTGAATCACGAAGAGACGCTCCGCTGCCCGCGGATGGGGCACCTGGAGGGTCGGAGTGTCGATCTGGGCGCCGTCTGAGGCCACGATGTCCAGATCGAGAGTGCGCGGCCCCCATCGCACCGTCCTGACCCGGCCGTATCTCTTCTCGATCTGTTGGAGCTCCTCGAGCAACCCCTCCGGGACGATGTTGGCATCGAGGAGGACCACTGCATTGAGGTAGGGGTCCTGCTCCGGGCCCCCGACCGGCGCCGTCTCGTAGAGGGCTGAGATGGCGTTGATCGTTCCCAGCCCCCGTAGCTCGTCGACGGCCTGGCGCAGGTACCACACCCGGTCGCCCTGGTTCGAGCCCAGGGCGATGGCGTAGCGGGTCACTTCGACCTGTCGACCGTCACCGACACGTCGCCGAATGCGAGCGGGATCGGCGCGTCGGGCTTGTGGACGGTCACGATGACTCGCTCGACACCCGGCTCAGCCAGCAGCCTCTTCGCCACTCGATCGGCCACAGTCTCGATGAGCTGATGGCTCTCAACGGCCACGACGTCATGGGCCTCCTGGGCGAGCCTGCCGTAGTCGACGGTGTCGGCGAGGTCGTCGGACGCTCCCGCCCTGGTCAGATCCAGGAGGACTGTGAGGTCGACGAGAAACCGTTGCGGTTCCACCTGTTCATGCTCGAGAACCCCATGTCGGGCGCGAACCTCGATGCCGTCGACCTGGATCCGATCGGTCACGTGACAGCAGATGCCGGGATGAGCGAGCGGCCCTCCGGCCCCAACGCCCGGCCCAGGATCTGCTGGATGACGGCCAGTGCCAGGATCGGGTCCGTCACCAAGCCCGAGGAAACGAGAAACCCACCGAGCAGGCCACCCACCGTGTCATCGATCGCCTCCCGATGGACCAGCACTCGTGCCCGGCGCTTGGCGGTCGCCTTGCCGAGAATGGCGAAGAACTCATCGACATCGTCGCGGGTGAGCTCGGCGCCGATCGGGACCGAGAAGGTGGCCATGCCCGCCTCGCGGTAGGCAAGGAGGTTCTGGTTGCCGGGAAGCATCGAGACAACGGTGTTGATCCCGGCTTCTTCGACCAGCCAGGTGATCTCCTCTTCACGGCGCACTCGCCGATGCTGGAAGCCGGACCCACCGACGCGCTCAGACACAGCGAGACGATCGGTGATGACCCATGTAAATCCCCGGGGCTTCAGCCCTGCGACCATTCGTGCCATTTCTGGGGACTCACGATAGCGGCGGCAAGGCTCAGAGCCGCTCTTGATGACGCCACGTCATGCACCCGAAAAACCCTTGCACCACGCTCGAATCCGAGCGCCGTAGTCACAGCCGTGACCCCATCTCGGGCGTGGGGGTCGGCGATGCCGGTGACCTTGCCCAGGAAGGTCTTCCGCGAGGCTCCCAGTACCACGGGATACCCCACCTCGACCAGGTGGCCCAGCCCGTCGATCAACTCGAGGTTGTGAGCTGCAGTCTTGCCGAAGCCGATCCCGGGATCGATGGCGACCGAGGTCGGGTCGACCCCGCCGGCGACAACCTGTGCTCCACGATCCTTCAGGAACTGGGCCACTTCGGCAACCACATCCTCGTAGACAGGGTCCTGCTGCATCGTTCTGGGAGTCCCTTTCATATGCATCAGGATCAGCCCCGCTCCTGATGCCGAGATGACATCGACCATCCCATCGGAGGTGGCGGCCCTCACATCATTCACGATCTCGGCACCGGCCTCGAGCGCAGCCAGGGCCACTTCTGGCTTCGAGGTGTCGACCGAGACCACCAGGCCCCTCGAGGCGAGAGCGGTGACCACGGGCACGACCCGGCGGATCTCCTCCTCCCGATCTACCGGCGATGCGCCGGGGCGGGTCGACTCACCTCCGACGTCGACCAGATCGGCGCCGGCCTCTGCCATCACCAAGCCGGCGGCCACGGCCACGGAGGAGTCGAGATTGAGCCCACCATCGGAGAACGAATCTGGTGTGACGTTGATCACGCCCATGATCAACCCCTGGGAGACGTCCAGGCTTCTCGTTCTCAGCTTCCACATGGGCATAGAACGTAGAACGTAGAACGAAGAACGGCGAGCGGGAGCCCTGGTGCCCCGTCGTTACCGAACTGTGCCGAACAGGAGCGACATCGCCTCTGCTCTAGTGGCCGGCTGCGACTCCATGATCCCCCGCACCGCCGAAGTGACGGTGGTCGCACCCGGCTTCTTGACCCCGCGCATCGACATGCAGAGATGCTCGGCCTCGACAACGACCATGACCCCAAGCGGCTGGAGACGCTCGGCAAGCGCGTCGGCAACCTGAGCCGTCAGGCGCTCCTGCATCTGGGGGCGGCGGGCGAAGCCGTCGACCAGACGGGCGAGTTTGGAGAGTCCAGTGACCCGACCCTTGGGGATGTAGGCGACATGCGCCTGTCCATGGAACGGCACGAAGTGGTGTTCGCACATCGAATAGAACGGGATCTCACGCACCATCACGATCTCCTGATAGTGCTCCTCGCCGAAGAAGGCATCCACCACTTCTCCCGGCTCGCGGTGGATTCCATCGAAGACCTCGGCGTAGAAGGCAGCGACGCGCTCGGGAGTCTCGGCCAAGCCCTCCCGTTCGGGGTTCTCGCCCAAGGCTTCGATGATCTCCCGGACCGCCTTCTCGATCCTGCCCCGATCTATTCCGTTCGTCTCCGTCCCTTTCATCACGGAAGAAGTTACCGGAGCCGGGAAGGGCAACCTCTGCGGTGGTTGACAAAGACACCATCTTGACTGTATGGTGATGTCATATTGACATCACAGATGATGTCACAAGGCAGAGGAGGCCAAGAATGTTGGTTTTCATCGACAAGCCAGACGATGTGGAGACACAATTGGAGGAAAGGATACGGAAGGTGTGGCGACGCCCCCGTCCCGTGTTCGAGGTGACGGTCCGCGAAGCCGCCGACGCGGTGCGTTGGGGTCACCCCAGATAGAGGAACGATTCGATGCAGCTGACCCAAGCCGAGCAACTGATGGAAGCGGCCGTACAGGCACAGCTGAGGCTCGCCGAGCCCCAGCTGGCCGCCCTCGGGGCCGACCTTCTCGACGTCCTCCGTCCTGCTATCAGGCAAACCATGATGGAGGTCGTCGAGATGGCCGCCCAGGAGGTCAACGGGCAATTGATCGGGCAACGAGTCGAGGTGCGTCTGGTCGACGGCGAGCCCGAGCTCAGTCTTCGGAGCGACGAGTCGAGGATCCCTCCCCACCCAACCGAGGAAGTCGACGCCGAGGCCCGCATCACTCTTCGTGTCCCCGCCTACCTCAAAGACCTGATCGCCGAAGCCGCCGAAGGCGCCGGTGACTCGGTCAACAGCTTCGTCGTCGAGACCCTTCGCACCAAGGCATACGAACGCGGCAGCTCCAACTCGGTGAAGCGGACCATCGATCTGTGATCGACCGCGAGTTCAGTGTCGAGGGGAGACCGGTGGTCCGCGTGAGCATCAGATCCGGGCGGGTGAGTGTCGAGCAGGGCGAGGCCGGCGTCGTCCGACTGAAAGTCGATAGCAGCAATCCCCGATTCGAGATCCACCAGAGGCTCGACACCATCGAGGCATCCGGTGGCGGAAGGACCTACGCGACGGTGCGTGTCCCTCCACTCGCCGAGGTGGAGGTCATGAGCTCCAGCGGCGACATCGCAGTAGTCGCCCCTGTGTCGCGGCTCGATGCCTCAACCGCGAGTGGCAACATCGATTTCCAGACCATCGAGCGTCTCCGTGCCAGGACAGCGAGCGGCCGAATCCGGGGCGACAGGGTCGATGGTGAGGCGCAATGTGCCACTGCCTCGGGGAGCATCAAGATCACAGAACTGATGGACCGGGCTGATCTCTCAACCGCCTCGGGGGACGTGAGGATCGGGATGTGCGCCGGTGTCGTCACCTGCGCCACGCTCTCTGGCGACGTCCGGATCGAGCAAGTGACCGGGCCGGCCGCGAAGTTCAAGTCGATGTCAGGCGACGTCAAGATCGGCATCCCGCCCCGAACGCGCGTCGAGCTCGATGCCGAGTCCATGTCCGGAAAGGTCAGCCTGCCCGACCCCAGTTCTCGGCCGGAGCCACCACAACGTGAGATTGCCCTGAAGGTGAGACTGGTGTCCGGCGACTTGAAGATCGAACGCGCCCCCTGAGAACGTAGGGCTCTTCCTCAGCCGCCTTCGGTGGCGGGCCGGCTCGAGCGACGCAGCTTGCGATTGAGGGTGAGCGACTCGGTCACCGGCTCTTCCTCGGGCTCTACCTCTTCGGCCGCCGCGATCTGCTCATCCCTCCGCTGCGGGATCACCGGGTTGTCCGGGTACTTGATGCGAAGCGCACCCTCGGACGTGTGTTCCCATTTGGGCACATCGGCGAACAGCTCTGCCACCTGGTCGCGGTCCACGGTCTCGTTCTCGAGCAGTGCCGTGACCATGCGCTCCATCGAGTCCTGGTGCCGCTCGAGGATGAGCCGTGCCTCCTCGTGGGCGGCGTTGATCATCTTGCGGACCTCGTTGTCGATATTGGCCGCGACCTCGTCTGAGTAATCCTGCTGACGCGAGTAGTCACGTCCCAGGAAGACTTCGCCATTGGGCTTCCCGTACTGCATCGGGCCGAGGATGTCGCTCATCCCGTACTCCATCACCATGCGCCGGGCGATGGCCGTCGCCTTCTCGATGTCGTTGGCCGCTCCGGTGGTTGGGTCGGCAAAAATGAGCTCCTCAGCGGTCCGACCACCGAGCAACATGGCCAGCTGGTCGACCAGCTCGGAACGACGGACCAGGTACTTGTCGTGGGTGGGAAGTGCCAGGGTGTGCCCCAGCGAACGGCCCCGGGCCACGATGGTCACCTTGTGCACCGGGTCCGAGTTGGGAAGGGCGTACCCGACGAGAGCGTGACCGGTCTCGTGATAGGCGATCAGGCGCTTCTCCTCGTCGGTCATCACCTTTGTCTTGCGCTCGGGCCCGGCGATGACGCGGTCGATCGCCTCTTCGAGCTCGAACATCCCGATGTCCTTGCGCCGACGCCGCGTGGCGAGCAGAGCTGACTCGTTGATCAGGTTGGCAAGGTCGGCCCCGGTGAAGCCCGGAGTACGGCGGGCGAGGACCTCGAGGTCGATCTCATCGTTCAGCGGCTTGCCCTTGGAATGAACCTCGAGAATTGCCTTGCGTCCTTCGACGTCTGGGGCGTCGACCACGATCTGACGGTCGAACCGACCAGGGCGGAGCAGGGCGGGGTCGAGGATGTCGGGCCGGTTGGTCGCCGCCATCACGATGACACCGCTGTTTCCCTCGAAGCCGTCGAGCTCGACCAACAGCTGGTTCAGGGTCTGCTCGCGCTCGTCGTGACCGCCGCCGAGCCCGGCACCACGATGACGACCCACGGCATCGATCTCGTCGATGAACACGATGGCTGGGGCGTTCTGCTTGGCCTGGTCGAAAAGGTCACGAACACGAGAAGCTCCGACTCCGACGAACATCTCGACGAAGTCGGACCCGGAAATCGAGAGGAACGGAACTCCCGCTTCACCGGCTACCGCCTTGGCGAGCAATGTCTTGCCGGTGCCGGGAGGGCCGAAGAGCAGGACGCCGCGGGGGATCTTGGCCCCCATCTGGCGGTACTTGTCCGGGTTCTGGAGGAAGTCCTTGATCTCCTCGAGCTCCTCCTTGGCCTCGATGAGGCCGGCGACATCGTCGAAGGTGATCTTCGGCTGTTCCTTGCCAACCAGCTTGGCTCTCGACTTGCCGAATTGCATGACACGGTTCCCGCCGCCCTGCATCTGCATGAAAATGAAGACCATGAACCCGAGCAGGAACAGCCACGGGAGGAAGCTGACCAGCACCTCCCAGAAGCCCGGAGGCTGCGGATCAGAGCTGAAGGGTGTCCCCGATTCCCTGATCAGCGTGACGAGGTCGCCCTCCGCACCCTCGGGATAGCTGGAGACCTGATCCCAGGCCTCGTCCGGGAGGGTGGAGCTGGTGACCCTGCCCTGGAGCTCGTTGGATCGGGCCAGCATCTCGACTCGCTCGTAGTCACCGGCCTCGACGTTGTCCATGAACTCCGAGAGCTCGACGACCTCAGGACCCTGGACTTGGTCGAACCACCACTGGGCGAGGATGGCGAGCATGATGATCGACAGGCCGTATACGACCAGCGTGCGCAGGGTTCGATTCACTGAGACCTCAAGTCAGACTCCGGGGGGAACACTCCGAGTGGACAATGCTACGGGAAACCCGACCGTATTCCACCCCCGGTAAACGTCGGCTCAACTTTCGGCGCCCATGACGCCGACATACGGCAGGTTCCTGTACTTCCCGGCGTAGTCGAGCCCATACCCGACCACGAACTCGGGCCCGATCGGGAACCCGATGTACTTCACCTCCAGCGGCACCCTCTGAATCCCCTCCTTGAGAAGCAGGGCCGCGATCTCCAACGAGGCGGGCTTGCGCACATTGAGACTCTTCATCAGGTAGTTGAGGGTCAGACCCGAGTCGATGATGTCCTCGACGATGAGCACGTGCCGCCCTTCGATCTCCTCGTCGAGGTCCTTGAGAATGCGAACGACACCCGATGTCTGCGTCGAAGCGCCGTATGACGAGACCGCCATGAAGTCGAACTCGACCGGGAGGTCGATGTGCCGGGCGAGATCTGCCATCACCATGAACGCCCCGCGGAGCACTCCGACCAGCAGGACATCCTTCCCCTGATAGTCCGCCGTGATCTGACGACCCAGGTCGGCGAGCTTCTCGTCGATCTGCTCGGCGGTGATCAGGGTCTTGATGTCCATCCGGATTCCTCTCTGGCGAACACGGAAAGGTAGCCGCTGGCCCCCGGCCGGTACCAAGCCACCGGGAGCCGCCTCTCCCCCGGGAGCCAGGCAGGCTCGCTGTCGGCCAGGACAACGAGCCGGCCACCGTCCTCGACTCTCGCCGATAGCGCGATGTCGTCAGGAAACACCGCCGACCAGGTACCGATGGGGAACACCCGGCATGGGCCTTCGAGTCGATCGACCTGGACCTCGAAGCTCCCCACGAGGTTGCTCCCGACCTCGAGAGGCAGAGTTGATCTCCCAACGTGCTCAACGTGGGCAGCGGAGAACACCAGAAGTGGCCCGTCGTGGCTGACCTCGATCCCACCTCCGAGAAGGGTTGACACCCTCCTCCGCCCGGCGACCTCCCAGATCGCGGCTAGCTCAGCGGAGGTGCCGCCATACGGTGGCCGAAGTCTCGTGAGAGCGGCCCGAATCGCCCGGTCGGCAATCGGCCTGGGGACCGCGCTCAGCGATCCGATGGGCAAGGCCAGTCCGTTGGGATGCTGCACCATCGGGACCGACGAAGCCTCGTTGGCCAGATGCTCCTCGTCGGACTGGAGGATCAAAGCGGTCCGGGACAGCGACTCCACCAGTCTGGGGTTGAACCGGCCGGACAAGCTCGGGATGACCTCGAGGCGGATCGCGTTGCGCCGCAAACCGACGTCGAGGTTCGACGGGTCGTCGTAATAGGGCAACCCGGCGAGCCCGGCGAGCTCCCTCGTCTCTGACCGTGACACCTGGAGGATGGGTCGAGCGATCGCCCCGGTTCGAGCCGGGATCCCGGCCAGGCCGGCCGGGCCGGCGCCCCGGAGCAGGTTCATGACGACCGTCTCGGCCTGATCGTCGAGTGTGTGACCGGTGACCAGCGCCTCGCCAGGCTCCAGTGCGCCCACAAGGGCCTCATACCTCTTCTCACGCGCCTGCCCCTCGAAAGATGCACCTGCGGGCACCTCGATCCGGAGGACCGACACAGCCGTGCCCGTTCGCTCGGCGATGGAATGAGCCGCCTGCTCCAGATGGGCTGAGGACGCCAGGCCATGATCGACGTGCAGGGCCCGTCGCTTGCGATCGTCGTATGCCAGCATATACGCCAGGACGGCAGAGTCGGCCCCACCGGACAGAGCGATGACGGGTCGCTCCTCGGGCAATCTGAGGAGTTCGAGGAGTCGCTGCCGAAGCTGGTTCAGGCGACGCGACTCAGCCATTGCTCAGGGCTCTCGATCTCATCGAGTGTGGGAAGGCTGCTCGCCCCTCTGAATGCGAGACCCACCGAGTCCCAGCCCGCCTCGCGCTCCACGACCTCGATGAAACGCTCCCCCATCTTGTACTGGTTCATCTTCATCTCGAGCCCGGTGAGCCGGAAGAACGCCGCCGTCCTCTTGTCCTGGCGTCGCGCCTTGAGCACCTTGCTCATCCGTTCCTGGGTGCGCAGGTGCTCGTTACCCAGCCGGTCCATGACAACGTGGCCGTGGCCCTCCAGCAAGGACATGAGGGCCTGGACCTTGTCGATCACGACGTTCTGCTCGGAAGTGGCAAACAGGCCGAGCAGGCCCCGCTCGTCGATCACCGGGCCACCTGCGTATCGACGCCTGGTCACCTCGTCGATGACTCGATTCAGCCGGCCCGGCTCAGGCTTCGAGTGCTCGACCAACTCGCTGACCAGTCCCATGAAGTACTCCCGTAGCCAGGGGACTCCCTGGAACTGTGCCCGGTGAGTCAGCTCGTGTAGGGCGACCCAGAATCTGAACTCCTCGGGCCGGAACTGATGGGCTCGTTCCAGTTGCATGATGTTCGGGCCGACGAAGGCAACGACATCGGCATCCTCGCCGGTAGGGAGGACCAGCTCGTATTGGCCGAGCACCCGTCGGGCGATGACTCCGAGCACCGCGGTCAGCTCGGCCTGAACCATGCGGTTGGCCAACGAGCCCACTCCCCTGGCTCCGGGGCCTGACGCCTCGAGCTTCTCCGTCAGCTGGCGCTGGAGGGGCTCCATGAGATGGCTGAAACTTGCGACGTTGCGCTCGATCCATTCGGCGCGCCCGATGACGATCGTCGTCGGGTCACCCGGGAGGTCGAGACCTGTCGCCTTCGGGACGAGCCTGGAAACCTCCCCCGTGATCCGGATCATGTCGGCCTCGAGAGCGAATCGGTGATAGGTCTCGGCGAGGGGGTAGGTCCCTGCGATCCGATCGGCGAGACGACCCGAGCCGGGCCGGCTGGGTGGTGTCACTCCTTGACGATTCGATACCGCCTGCGGACCACCCTGGTGAAGTACTGGATGGTGGTCAGGACGATGACCAGCACGGCGAGGACGATCCCGGTCGGGATCATGTAGCGGTATGTCCAGTCGGGCAGGGTCTCGGTGGCTTCAGGCGTGGTCATCTGGACCGCCGGTTCGATGCCCGATGTGGGAGCCGGCCCTTCGGCGACCGTTGTCGATGTCGGCTCCTCGCCCTCGGTGCCCATGGCAGGTG
>JALDXM010000048.1:0-9731 GCA_032155085.1 Actinomycetota bacterium
TCCGAGGGAGAGGTCCTGCAAGAACTCATCGAATCGGCAGACATGTCGTTGCTCGAGATCGTGATCCTGGCGGCCGGTGCCATGCCCCGACCATTCACCACATTGGTCAAACGGATCGGGACCTCACAGTCGATCAAGAAGATGTGGGAGCGTCAGGCTCTGCAGTGGGTCGACGCCGAGGTGCGAGATCGCGGCCTCGTCTTCGACAAGGGCGCAGAGAAAGCTCTCGTCCAGAAGTTCGGGTCTGACACGGCGGCAATGGGGCAGGCGCTCGACCAACTGGAGCAGGTGTCGGGAAAGATCACCAAGGAGATGGTGCTCGAGCGTTTCAAGAACCGACCCGATGAGCCGACCTTCATGATCACCGACGCCATCTCCAAGGGTGATGTCGGGGAAGCCCTGCGCCGGCTGTCCGACTTCCTCGTGCACGGCCATCCCCTCGTCTATCTCGCCGCAGTGGAATCGGACCTGAAGAAGCGGGCCCTTGCCGCGGCAGCCCCGGATGAGGCGACGTTTCGCCACTGGCTTGGGGCGACGGGCTCCGACCGTGGTCCGAACAGGTTCTGGTCTCAGCGAGGGAGGGTGAGGGAGTCTTCGCTGCGAAGGGCGCAGGAAGCCCTGGTACGGGCAGATCGGGTCATCAAATCACAACCCGAAGAGGTCCACTTGGTGACCCTCGAGCGGCTGACGGTGGCCCTGTGCCGCTGGTATGGATGATCCAAGTACTTGGTACCTAGTACTTGGACAAGAGAAGCTCAGCTTGCTGAGACTCTCTTGGCCAATCTCGACTTCTTGCGTGCGGCCGTCTTCTTGTGGAGGACGCCCTTGGACACGGCGGTGTCCTCGCCGGCCGTCGCCGCGGCCTCGACCTTCTTGACGCTCGTCTTGAGGCTGCTGTTGATCGACTTGTTGCGCACGCGTCTGGCTTCGTTCTGACGGTTTCGCTTGATCTGTGACTTGATGTTGGCCATTGAGAGGTACTCGATATTGGGTACTTGGTGTTTGGACAGCATCGATGCCGTCCGCTCGATGAGGGGGTCGGCCAATGGCCGAAGGGCAAGGTTAACAGCGGCCTATCGGTAGGTACAATGCCGCTTCCTCCCGGATTCCCGTGACCAATCAAGCGCGCATACGCAACTTCTCGATCATCGCCCACATCGACCATGGCAAGTCGACCCTGGCTGACCGTCTCCTCGAGCTGACCGGGGCGGTGGACGCCCGAGACATGCGTGAGCAGGTACTCGACACCATGGACCTGGAGCGGGAGCGGGGCATCACGATCAAGGCCCAGACGGTGAGGCTCACCCATCGGGCAGCGGACGGCGAGCTGTACGCCCTCAACCTGATCGACACCCCGGGCCACGTCGACTTTTCCTACGAGGTCTCTCGCTCCCTCGCCGCGTGCGAGGGCGCTCTGCTCCTGGTCGACGCCGCCCAGGGCGTCCAGGCCCAGACTCTGGCCAACGCGTATCTCGCGGTGGACGCCGGGCTCGAGGTCATCCCGGCCATCAACAAAATCGACCTCATCGCGGCCGACCCGGATCGGGTGGCCACAGAGATCACCAACGTCATAGGAGGTTCGGCCCAGGACGTAGCCCGCATCTCGGCAAAAACCGGTGAAGGGGTGGAAGGGCTGTTGCAGCGGGTGGTCGACACGGTGCCACCGCCGTCCGGCGACCCCGACGGCCCGCTGCGTGCCCTGGTGTTCGATTCCTATTACGACGCCTTTCGAGGTGTCGTCTGTTACGTGAGGGTCGTCGACGGCCGTCTCCGCTCAGGGTTCAGGCTCAAGTTCATGGCAACGGGCGAAACCCATGACGCCGCCGAAGTCGGGGTCCTCACTCCGGCGGCGAAACCGGTGAACGCGTTGGAGGCGGGGGAGGTCGGTTACCTGATCACCGGGGTGAAGGAGATCGATCGGATCAAGGTGGGAGACACCCTGACCGATGCCGCCGGCCCGGCCCTCGAGCCGCTGGCGGGATATGCCGAGCCGAAGCCGATGGTGTTCTCCGGCCTGTTCCCAACCGACGGCGACGACTTCGAGAGGTTGCGGGAGGCGCTGGAGAAGCTCCGCCTCAATGACGGGTCGCTGACGTGGGAGCCGGAGACGAGCCGCGCCCTTGGCTTTGGCTTCAGGGTTGGCTTCCTCGGTCTGCTTCACATGGAGATCGTCAGGGAGCGCCTCGAGCGCGAGTACGACCTCGATCTCGTAGCCACGGCGCCATCGGTCGCCTATCGGGTGACCATGCCAGACGGGAGCATCAGGGAGATCAAGTCGCCGCAGGACCTTCCCGACCCGGGCAGCTTGGCGGGCATATCCGAGCCCTACGTCCGGGCGATGATCCTCACCCCCAGTGAATACGTAGGCCCAATCATGGAACTGGTCACCACCAAAAGGGGCGAGATGGGAAACATGAGCTATCTGAGCCCGGAGCGTGTGGAGCTCGACTACAGGATTCCCCTGGCGGAGATCGTCTTCGACTTCTTCGACCTGCTCAAGTCGAGGACCAAGGGTTACGCCTCACTCGACTACGAGCCCGATGAGTACCGGACGGCGAACCTGGTCAAAGTCGACATCCTGCTCAATGGCCAACCGGTCGATGCCTTCTCGGCCATCGTCCATCGTGACAAGGCCAACGACTATGGGAAGACCATGACCGGGCGTCTTCGCGGCCTGATACCCCGACAGATGTTCGACGTGCCGATCCAAGCGGCGATCGGAGGCCGAATCATCAGCCGTGAGACGGTCAAGGCAAAACGCAAGGACGTCATCGCCAAGTGCTACGGGGGTGACGTAACCCGTAAGAAGAAGCTCCTGACCAAGCAGAAGGAAGGCAAGAAGCGGATGAAGATGGTGGGCTCTGTGGAGGTCCCCCAGGAGGCGTTCGTCGCCGCCCTCCGCGTGGACGATGACGACTGACGTCGATCGCCACGCCGGGAACGCAGCGGCGTACATCCATATCCCGTTCTGCTCGGCCGTCTGTCCCTACTGCGACTTTGCGGTTGTGGCCGGGGCGGACGACCGGATTGGGCGATATGTGGATGCGGTCCTGGCGGAGATCTCGATGACTACCCCGTGGAGACCCCTCGACTCGGTCTACTTCGGGGGTGGCACACCGAGCCATGTCGAGCCAAGGCATCTGCAGCGGATTCTCGACGGCCTCGCCGCCCACCATGGCCTGGCCGACGACGCCGAGGTCAGTCTCGAGGCCAACCCAGAGGACTTCGCCACCAGCCGCGCCTCGGAGTTGATCGAGGCCGGCTTCAGCCGTGTCTCATTCGGCGCCCAGAGCTTCGACGACGCGGTTCTGGCGACGCTGGGTCGTCGTCATTGCGCCGTTGACATCGAAACCTCGGTCGACAACGCCAGGTCGGCCGGCTTCGAGAACGTCTCGATCGATCTCATCTTCGGCACGCCGGTCGAGAGCGACCGGTCTTGGGAGGCCACGCTGGCCCGAGGGGTCTCACTCCAACCCGACCACGTCTCCTGCTACTCGCTGACCGTGGAGCCGGGCACACCCCTGCACCGAGAGGTGAAAGCCGGGGCACCCGCCCCGGACCCCGATGTCCAGGCCGATCGTTACGAGATGGCCGAGCGTGTGCTGGGTGGGGCGGGCCTGGAACGTTATGAGGTGTCGAATTGGTCCCGCCACGGGCGTGAATGCCGGTACAACCTCACCGTCTGGGCCCAGGGGGAGTACGAGGCATACGGGAATGGTGCGCACCGATTCGTCGATGGGGTGCGCAGCCACAACGTCCGACGTCTGGACGCCTACCTCCAACGCGTCGAGCAGGGGCAACGGCCAATCTCGGGCTCCGAGCCCGTGCAGGGCTGGGACGGAGAGATCGATCGTATCTTCGTCGGTCTGCGCCGAATGGCCGGGGTAGGTCCAGGGCCGGGTGTCGATGCCCTTTTACAGACGTCAGGCGGTGAGAGGCTGCGGGACGCCGGCGTGATCGATGTCACAGAGGGGCGTCTCCTGGTGAAGAGGCCGTTGCTGACGGACGAAGTCCATCGAGAGGTGCTCGATCTGAGCCCACCCGAAGGGTGGGAAGAGCCACACGACCCGGATAATCTCTCTCACTGAGATGCTCGAAGATCGCCGATCCGAGATCCTTCGCGCCCTCGTCGAGGAGCACATTCGCTCCGGCGAGCCGGTCAGCTCGCGTGCCATCGTCGAAAGGGCTCATCTCTCGGTCTCGACTGCCACTGTTCGCAACGATCTCGCCGCGCTCGAGTCCGAAGGGTTCGTCATACAGCCCCACACCTCGGCAGGCCGCATTCCAACCGCCGCTGCCTACCGTTACTACGTAGATCATCTCGGGCCGGGCCGGTTGCGATCCACCGCCCAGGCCAAGATCAACTCCTTCTTCGGGGATGTTCATCTCGAGCTGTCCAAGCTGCTTCAAGAGACATCGGATCTCCTCGCCGAAGTGACCGACCTGCCCTCAGTGGTCGTGGCGCCCACGATGCAGACCGACCGGGTGCGGGCCATGCACAGCGTCCAGATCACGGCAGATCAGGTCCTCCTCATCGTCGTGACCGACGGCGGGAGAGTGCTGCAACAGAGGGCACGGGTGAGGGTCCCCATCACTCCTGGTGAGCTCGAGGAAGCCCATCGGGTGGTCAGCGCGGCGGTGGTGGGAGCGAGTCTTGGGGTCGAGCCCGAGTTCGGCGACGAGGTGCTGGGCCAGTTGGACGAGCCGATCAAAGAGGCTGTCCTCACAATCAACGATTGCCTTCATCTCGCCGGCGCCACCGGTGCGGAGGTCTATGTCGGAGGCACCCAGCGCCTGACTTCGGTGTGGGAGGACCTCAGCGCGGTGCAGCGCATCCTGGAGGTACTTGCCAGAGAGGCCGAGGTCATGAAGATCCTGGCCGTGGCGTCGGGCACTTCGATCCAGATCGGGGCGGAGCTGCCGCTTCACGACGTGGACCTGGCGGTTGTCTCCAAGACTTACGAAGCCGGGTCGAGCGGGGGATCGGTAGGTGTCATCGGACCCATGCGCATGAACTACAAACGGGCAATCTCGGCGGTCGAGGAGGTCTCGCGCGAGCTGGAGGACCGGATCAGCGCCGAACAGGACTGACCCATGGCCAGGGACTATTACAAGATCCTGGGCGTCGGCAGGGACGCCACCAACGAAGAGATCAAGAAGGCTTTCCGGAGCATCGCGCGGTCCACCCATCCCGATGCCAACCCGGGGGACCCTCAGGCGGAGGCACGCTTCCGCGATGCAGCAGAGGCCTACGAGGTCCTCTCTGACCCGGATCGCCGCCGCCGGTACGACCGGGGCGACACCATCGACTTGTCCGATATCTTCAGTGGCTTCGGCAGCTTTGACGACCTTCTCCGCTCGGTCTTCGGCGAGGGCTCGATGTTCGGTTACGGGCCCTCTCCCAGGCCGGCCAGAGGGGGCGACATCCTGGTGCGGGCCGAGGTAGAGCTGGCCGATGCGGCATTCGGCACCGATGCCGAGATCGCGTTCCGGACCCGAAAGACCTGTGAGGTGTGCTCTGGCAGCGGAGCCGAAGACGGACAAGGCCACTCGACATGCCCCAATTGCCAGGGTGCGGGCTCGGTGAGGACGGCGAGGAGATCGCTTTTCGGGACCATGATGACCGTCGGCACCTGCCCCGCCTGCCAGGGGGAGGGTGTCATCATCACCAGCCCATGCCCGGCTTGCTCGGGCTCGGGGGCAGTGGACGCTGATACGAAGATGACTGTCGAAGTCCCGGCCGGTGTCTCATCCGGGACCAGGCTCCGCCTGACTGGCCGTGGGGAGTCGGGCGGGCGCCACGGCCCTCCGGGGGACCTCTACGTCGAGGTCCAGGTGATCCCGGACCCGAGATACGAGCGTCACGACGCAGACCTGGTCCATCAGGTCACGATCGGCATTGCAGAGGCGACGCTCGGCACCAGGGTGTCCATTCCTCTGATCGAAGGTGGTGAGACAGGCCTCGACATCCCGCCCGGGACCCAGCCCGGGGCTGTGTTTCGCATGGCCGGCCTGGGCATGACCCGACTCGGTCGGCGTTCAAGGGGAGACCTGCACGTGGTGGCGTCGGTTTCGGTACCGACGAATCTCACCCGTGAGGAGGAGGACTTGCTCGGGCAGTGGGCCGATCTTCGCGGCGAACGAATCGATCGCCCGGCCTCGGCCAACTGACCGGCGGATGGGTCATGTCCCGCATCTCTTCCTCCCCGGCCCATGGGAGTCAGAGCGTGTCGAGATCTCGCCCGAACAGGGGCATCATCTGGAGAAGGTGCTGCGTCTGCAGGGTGGCCGGCCGGTCGGGTATACCGATGGCAACGGTCTTGTCGGCACCGGAATGTTCCTTTCCGGTGGGGCCGTGGCCCGAGGTCAGGAGTCCGCCGTCCGGCGCCCGTCAGACCTGACCGTGGTCGCAGCCCCGCCCGACAACAAGGAGCGGGCCCGATTCATGGTGGAGAAGCTCTCAGAGATCGGGGTGGCAGAGCTTCGGTTTCTCGAGACCAGGCACGGCCAGGGGAGACCGCCCCCAGCCGACCGAGCCCGTGCCTGGGCAGTTTCGGGCCTCGAGCAATCGCGGGGAGCATGGCTGCTCCAAATTCAGCAGAAAACGGTCACGCTGGCCGACCTCGAGGGGCCGTATGCCGTTTGTGACGCAACCGGGAGTAGAGAGCGCCCCTCCGCGCGGACAGTGGTCATCGGCCCGGAAGGAGGGTGGGCAATCGGGGAGGTGCCGGATGATGCCCAACTCTGGGGCCTCGGTGACACGATCCTCCGCCTCGAGACGGCCGCCATCGTCGCAGCGGCACGTCTGATCTGACGCTGGAAAGCAGGGCTTCGGAGATGTAGCATCTCTCAACGGGCTCTTGGGAGGAGATCTTGGTTGACAAATTCAGCTTGTCACTTGGGCTGCGGCTGCGAGCGGCACGTCGCCAGCGTGGGTGGTCCTTGGGTGAGCTCGAGTCCTTCACGGGCGGAGAGTTCAAAGCGTCGGTCGTAGGGGCCTACGAACGCGGGGAGCGCGCGCTGAGTGTTCAACGGCTCGTGCGTCTGGCTGAGGTGTATGCAGTGCCACCTGCCGACCTACTACCGATGACGTCCTCGGACCGCGGTGTCATGATCGATCTCGATGTCGCATCCGACGCGAAAGACGGGGATCTGATCGAGCGTTATCTGGCGGCCATCCACTTCCTGCGTCGGGAGGGCAGTCCGGACGAGGTCCGTGACTCCGACAAGGCCGTGATCGCATCTCTGCTCGATTCGACGGTTGAGGCTGCGACTGGAGCCGACTGATAAGTCGCGAAATCAGCGTCTTGCAGCCTTTACAATGCGGGGTGACGTCATCAGAAGACGTCGTCTCCTGTGGCCACTGAGCAACCCACCCAACAAATCGACTCGCGTTTACGCGTCCCCAGCCACCACTTGATGCTGGACCTCCTTGGAGAGTCCGACCGTCATCTGCGTCAGGTCGAGGACCACTTCCCGGACGTCCGTTTTGTCGCCCGTGGGGATGAGGTCGCGTTGAAGGGCCCGGACACCGAAGTCGAACGCGCCCGAACCGTGCTCGAGGAGCTGCTGATCCTGGTCCAGGAGGGCCATGCCCTCGACTCGGCACGTGTCGACGAAGTCGTGAAGATGGTCATCGAGGATGTGCCCAGCCCTTCCGGTGTCCTCACAGACGGGATCCCGGTGGGGAGGGGCCGGATGATCCGGCCCAAGACTCATGGCCAGCAAAAGTACATGGAGGCCATCCGGGAGAACACCCTCACATTCGGCATCGGGCCGGCCGGGACCGGCAAGACCTATCTCGCCATGGCCGCGGCCGTCGACAGCTTGGTCAGCGGCTCGGTGCGCCGGATCATCCTCACCCGGCCCGCGGTCGAGGCGGGGGAGCGGCTTGGCTTCCTGCCCGGCGATCTCGCCGCCAAGGTCGACCCTTATCTGCGTCCCCTATACGACGCGCTTTGGGACATGCTCGGGCCGGAGGAGACCGCTGCTCTGGTCGAGAAGGGAACCATCGAGATAGCCCCGCTCGCTTATATGCGTGGAAGGACTCTCAACGACGCCTGTGTCATCCTCGACGAAGCCCAGAACACCACCCCGGAGCAGATGAAGATGTTCCTCACCCGGCTCGGGTTCAACTCGAAGATGATCATCACCGGGGACATGACCCAGACCGACCTCCCCGACAACCGGCGGTCCGGACTCGAGGTAGTGCGTCAGATCCTGAGCGACATCCCGGGGGTTTCCTTCGTCGAGCTGACCGCCCGTGATGTCGTCCGTCATCGCATCGTCGCCTCGATCGTCGAGGCCTACGCCAGATTCGAGAGCCGGGCCACCTGATGCCACGCCCCACCCTGGTGCGTGTCGCCACCTTCGTCGCAACCGTCGTGGCCGCCTGGGGAGTCCTGTCACTTGGAACCGGCACGACCGATCCGGAGCTGGTCCTGGGTGCACCGGCGCCGCGCGAGTACTTGGCCCAGCGACAGGCGGATGTGATCGACACCGTCGAGACCGAGATCCAGCGTCAGGAGGCCAGGGACTCTGTGTCGCCGATCGAGCAGATCAACGAGCAGATCGAAAGCACTGTCAACACCCAGGTGACCGAGGTGTTCGACGCAGTCCAGGGCCTCGTGATTGGGGACCAGGTCGAGCCGCCGGCACCTTCGGCCACCGAAGTCCCGGTCCCACAACCGGCAGAGGAGACCACCGAAACGACCACCGAGCCACCAGAGCCTGCGTTGCTCACTGGCTCGGTCTTCCTGGACGTCGAGCCCAACGGCGAGTTCGAGCCCGACACCGGCGGGGCCCGCAGCGACATGGGTGTAGAGCGGGTTCCTGTCACGGTCCAGGTCGGCGAGCAGACCTTCGAGGCGATGACCGATGCCAACGGTGTCTGGTCCGCAGAAGTCCCGGCCGGTGTCGCCCTGGTCTCGATCGACCCGGCGGCCGAGGTGATCCCCGACGGGTACATCGTCGGCAGCCCCAACTACCAGCAGCTTGTCGAATGTGCCTCGGGTGACGCATGCACCGCCGAGTCAGTACCATTCCAGGTCAATCTCCGCCCAATCGACGAGGTGATCGCTCGAGTCACGGCCGAGTACACGGTGGCCAGTGACGCCATTGCAATCCTCGCCGCCACGGCCAGTGACGACGTGATCAGGGCGGCGTTGGGAGAGACGCCGCATTTCCCCATCATCCGGCAGGTTGCGGTCGACCGTCTCTTCCAGGAGTTCGGGCTCAGGATCACCCCCGATCAGCTGGATACCGCCAAGCAGCGTCTTCGCTCCAATCCGCCCCAGGTGGTTTATCTCGACACCAACCCACCGGGGCCGGATCAGGCAGCGAGCGAGGCCGCCGGGGAGGTCGTGGCTACCTACCTGCAGGCAAACTACCTGGTCGACGAGGCAGCTACCGAGGAAGCGAGGGTCGAGGCGGCGGAAGCGGTGCCCGATGTGGTGGTCCCATACTTCAACGACCAGGTGATCGTCGGCGAAGGCGTCCCCCTCACCCAGCTCCATATCGACGCCATCGCTGAGACGACCTCGGCGGCCTCCCAGGCCGAAGCAGACGCCGGGCTGCTGGCGGTGCTGGCCGTGACCGTGGGGGCCCTGGGCCTCTATCTGTCCCGGTTCCGGCCCGAGTTCTGGTCCCGGCCCCGCATGATGGCCCTGCTCGGGATCCTTCTCGTTCTGGCCGCAGGTGCGGTGCGGGCAACGGTGGTGTTCCAGCCGACG